>USJI01000128.1 GCA_900554975.1 uncultured Ruminococcus sp.
TAAAGAACCCCCTTAAACTGTTATGGAGGTCTCCCCCCCTGCCGCACCGGCTGCCTGAGCTGCTGCCTGCTGTGCTGCTGCCTGTTCTTCAGGACTTGCATTCTGATAAACCTTTGTTGCAAGTTCATTGAAGGCTTTCTGGAGATCTTCATTCTTAGCCTTGATATCCGCAATATCATTGCCCTTTACAGCTTCTTTAAGAGCATTGCACTTAGCTTCAATTGCAGCCTTTTCATCAGCCGGAACCTTGTCGCCAAAGTCATTCAAAGCTCTTTCACACTGCATAGCAAAGTTTTCAGCATTGTTCTTTGTATCAACTTCTTCTCTTCTCTTCTTGTCCTCTTCAGCAAACATCTCAGCGTCCTTGACAGCCTTGTCGATGTCTTCCTTGGACATATTTGTAGAAGATGTGATTGTGATGTTCTGTTCCTTGCCTGTGCCCTTATCCTTTGCAGATACATGAACGATACCGTTTGCATCTATATCAAATGTAACTTCAATCTGTGGGATTCCTCTTGGTGCAGGAGCGATACCGTCCAGACGGAATGTACCGAGCTGCTTGTTATCCTTTGCAAATTCACGTTCACCCTGAAGAACGTTGATATCAACGGCTGTCTGATTGTCAGCGTATGTTGAGAATACCTGTGTTTTCTTTGTAGGGATTGTTGTATTTCTTTCAATCATTGGTGTGCTTACGCCGCCGGCTGTTTCAATACCGAGTGTAAGTGGTGTAACGTCGAGGAGAAGGAGTCCGTCCTTAACGTCACCGCCGAGGACACCGCCCTGATATGCAGCACCGAGAGCAACACATTCATCAGGGTTGATACCCTTGAATGGTTCTTTGCCCATGAAGTTCTTTACAGCTTCCTGAACTGCCGGAATTCTTGAAGAACCGCCGACCATGAGTACCTTGTGAAGGTCATTTGCTGAAAGACCGCTGTCTGAGAGAGCCTGCTTTACAGGTCCCATTGTGGACTGAACAAGGTCAGATGTCAGTTCATTGAACTTAGCCTGTGTAAGTGTAAGATCAAGGTGTTTAGGACCGTTTGCATCAGCTGTGATAAACGGAAGGTTAATCTGTGAAGTAGGTGTTGAAGAAAGCTCAATCTTTGCCTTTTCAGCAGCTTCCTTGAGTCTCTGCATAGCCATTCTGTCAGTTGTAAGGTCAATGCCTTCAGCCTTCTTGAATTCAGAAGTCATCCAGTCAATGATTCTCTGGTCGAAGTCATCACCGCCGAGGTGGTTGTTACCAGCTGTTGCAAGAACTTCTGTAACACCGTCGCCCATTTCGATAATGGATACATCGAATGTACCGCCGCCGAGGTCATAAACCATAACCTTCTGGTCTTCTTCCTTGTCTACACCATATGAAAGAGCAGCAGCTGTAGGTTCGTTGATAATTCTCTTTACGTTAAGACCTGCAATCTGTCCGGCGTCCTTTGTAGCCTGTCTCTGTGCATCTGTAAAGTATGCAGGAACTGTAATAACAGCTTCTGTTACAGGTTCACCAAGATAACTTTCAGCATCTGCTTTCAGCTTCTGAAGAATCATAGCTGAAATTTCCTGTGGTGTATATGATTTTCCGTCAATGTCTACTTTATAGTCAGAACCCATGTGTCTCTTGATAGAGATAACTGTCTTTTCAGGGTTTGTAACAGCCTGACGCTTAGCTACCTGACCGATGAGTCTTTCGCCTGTCTTTGAAAATGCAACAACTGAAGGAGTTGTTCTTGCGCCTTCTGAGTTAGGGATAACAACGGCACTGCCGCCTTCCATAACTGCTACACATGAATTAGTTGTACCGAGGTCAATACCAATAATTTTTCCCATGATAAATTCTTCCTTTCTGATATACCGATTAAATAAGTTTTTTCTGAGGATTAATTTGCTACTGCCACAATTGCATGGCGGATAACTTTATCTTTAAGCATATAGCCTTTCTGGAAAATTTCACATACAGTGTTTTCACCGAAATTTTCATCTTCAACCTGTTTTATTGCGTTGTGAAGATTCGGGTCAAATTCCTTTCCGAGTGCTTCCATCTCAGTAACGCCAAGCTTTTTCAGCGTTTCTGTAAACTGATTGTATATCATCTGCATTCCGTTTTTGAAAGCTTCATCTGTACATTCAGCATCAATGGCTCTTTCAAAGCTGTCAAGCACCGGAAGTATATCTGAAATACACTTGCCTGTTGCATCTCCGTATGCTTCGATTTTTTCTTTTGTTGTTCTCTTGCGGTAATTGTCATATTCTGCAAAGAGTCTTAAATATTTATCGTCTGATTCTTTAAGCTTTCCTTCAAGCTCTTCTATCTTTTTTTTTGAAACATCATTGCTCTCCTCGCTTATCTCCACATCAATGTCCATATCCTTGTTCACTACCGGCTGTTCCTCTGCTTCACATTCACAGCCCTGTTTAGTTTCTTCACTCATTGTCATCTTCCTTTCTGTCTGTATCTGAATTTTCAGAAAGTAAATCTGAAATTTTATTTGTAAAATACTCTATATAAGGGATTATCTTTGCATAATCAAGTCTTACCGGTCCTATTATTCCCAACGAACCGGCTGTCTGGTCACCCTTCTGATAACTTGAAACTATCATACTGGAATTTCCGATAACGAAACCGTCATTTTCTTCGCTGAACATTACATGAATACCGCTGAACGAAGAATTCAGAAGATGTTCTATCTCGGATTTGTTATCCATGAATCTTACAACATCCATCTTGTCAAGTTCGTTGCAGGAAAGAAGGTTTCTTTCTCCCCGGACTGTAAGTTCCTTATGGAGCAGTCCTTTCGAGAGTTCATAAACACCCTGAACAAGCGGCGACAATGTCAGCATATATGTTCCGAGTGCCTCAACAAGCTTGTCAAGCATTTCATCGGAAAGGTCGGCAACTGAAATTCCCTGAAGGTTTTCTTCAATGTAGTTTGTGAAGAAATCAAGCTGTTCATGCGTCAGGTCAAATTCCATACGGCAGGCTTTGTTTTTTATGCTGCCGTCCGAAGTAATAAGAAGTATGACATAAAGTCTTTTTCCTGTCGGAACAACTTCAACCTTTGAAATAACCGAAAATTTCGGTGCTTCATTTGATGCAACCACTGCACACTGTGTAAGCTCTGCAAGTGCTGTTGCCGCACTCTGTATAATAAGCTCCTCTGTGTATGCACCGTTGTCTTCAAGCATCTTGTCAAGACGCTTTACCTCCGCTTCCGGAAGTTCATGCGGCTGCATTATCTTTTCGATATAAAGCCTGTAACCGCTGAATGTCTGAAGACGTCCTGCGGACGTGTGCGGCTGTTCGAGATAGCCAAGCTGTTCGAGCATCGCCATATCGTTTCTTACCGTTGCGGCTGAAACGTTTATGTCCGGAAGTGAGGCTATAACTTTTGAACCTACCGGTTCGCCGGTCAGAATATATTCATCTATGACAGCAGCAAGTATTTTAAGTTTTCTGTCATTCAATTCTGACGCCTCCTTAACAACTGGCAGTTAATGTTTTTAAGTGTTAGCACTCATTCTCCCCGAGTGCTAATTATAATTTATCACTATTGCAGCTAATTGTCAAGTACTTTTTTAAAAATTATCGTTATGCACAAAAAAATCTGCCGCAAAGTGCTTCTCATCGGCAATTTGCACTTTCCCTAATTTCAGCACACAATTTTTACATTAAATAGTATATCCTCATGGTTGACAACTATCGCCGCTGAGAGTATCATATTATAGGGAATTCAAACCAATTATATTTATATAGTATATGGAGCGTAAAATGGTAAAGTTTATTTTAAGACTCATCAACAGAATAAGAAGATGGCTGCCAAAAAATTTCGGCGGCTTTTTCAAGTGGGTAATCCTTTCGCTTATAACAGGCGGACTTGTGGGGATAGTTTCGTCTGCTTTTAATCTCTGCCTTAAAGAATCCGAAAAACTGCGTACCGAATATCCTTTTATAATACTGCTTCTTCCGTTTTCCGGTATTCTCATTGTCGGAATATACAGACTTTTAAAGTTAAAGCATGACAAAGGAACAAATATGGTCATTATGGCGGTTCGTGACGGAGAAAACATGACGTGGCGGAACACGCTCAGCATCTTCACAGGTTCTGTTCTCACACATATTGCCGGAGGTTCTGCCGGACGTGAGGGTGCAGCACTCCAGATAGGCGGAAGCATGGGTTCACAGATAGGTTTGTGGCTCAGGCTTGAAGAACAGGACCACAGGCTCATTACAATGTGTGGTATGAGTGCGGGATTCTCTGCACTTTTCGGAACACCTGCCGCCGCCGCTTTCTTTTCCATGGAAGTAATAAGCGTAGGTATTATGCATTATTCCGCCATAGTCCCTTGTGTAATTGCCGCACTGACCGGCTTCAAAATATCCTCACATTTCGGAGTTGCACCTATGGCGGTTGCCGTCAGGGACTGTAATATAGATGTAATGCTATTTATAAAAGCAGCTGTTCTGGCAATTCTCTGCGGACTCCTAAGCATAGTATTCTGTTTTGTTTTAAAGAATACAGGCGTTCTTTATAAAAAATTCATAAAAAATTCCTATCTGAGAATCTTCACAGGCGGTATCCTTGTCGCATCTCTTACATTTATATGC
>USJI01000129.1 GCA_900554975.1 uncultured Ruminococcus sp.
GAAAATTCCCAGAATAGGGGTCAGTATATCCTGATTCAAAGAGGTCACAATGGAGGTAAATGCACCGCCGACAATAACGCCGACAGCCATGTCGAGAACGTTTCCGCGGGAGATGAACTGCTTGAATTCATTAAAAAAACCTGATATTTGTTTTGTTCCTTTTTCAGAATCCATTTTGATTTCCTCCAATTGTTTTTTATTATTATAGCATCATTTTATGTCAATTTCAATATTTTTTTAGTGGGATTTGTGTTTTTTTAAGTTATTTTACCAATACAAATGTGACGGATTGCTGAAAAGTGATAAAAAGGTATTTATTTTTGGAAGAAAATATGTTATAATAATTTCAGAAAGCTTTTATTAAAAAGAGAGGCAATTGATTTATGGGAGTAACAAAACAGGAAGGAAAAAACGTTTACGTTTTAAAACGTCTTATAGATATCGGACTTGCTGTAATTCTGGCAGGTACAGCTGTTTTCGGAGTTAAGTATATTACAAAGGATTTTACTGATCTGGAACGTAAAAGCGGAAGTGATTCAACTATATCAACACCCGACAAGAACAAGCTGGACAGTTCAGATATATATGTAACGGAATTCACCGATAATGAAAAAATAAATGCAGGTTCGCTGATAGTTGTAAATGATACTTTTGAATACAAAGGCAATGAAGATGACCTTGTAAGCTTTTATGATGTCAGAGAAGAAAAAAATTCTGATTGTTACACTGTTTTTGACAAGGACGTAAAAATCAGAAAAGAAGTTGCTGATCCGCTTGATTCAATGCTGAAAGCATTCCATGATGAAACTGGTCACAGCGACATACAGGTTGACAGCGGTTATCGTTCCGTACAGTCACAGCAGGAACTTTATGATGCATCTGATGACAAGTCAAATGTTGCGGCTCCGGGATACAGCGATTACCATACAGGTTATTCCATTGACCTGAATGTTGTTGATGATGAGGGCAACAGCCTTGACTTTGACGGTACCGGTGATTATCAGTGGTTTGAAAAGAACTGCTATAAATATGGATTTATAGTGCGTTTTCCAGAAGGAAAGTCTGAACAGACAGGTCTTGACTACCGTCCATGGCATTTCAGATATGTAGGATTTCCTCACGCATACTATATGCAGCAGAATAATCTTTGTCTTGAAGAATATGTTCAGCAGATTCAGACTTATAAGTATGACGGCGAGCATCTTAAATTTGATGATTTTGATGGCAAGCAGTATGAAATTTACTACTATCCGCAGGACGAAAATTCGTCTTCAACAATGCTTGCTGTGCCTTCTGAAAAGGAATATACAGTTTCAGGAAATAATGTTGACGGCTATATCGTAACTGTTCTTGAGGGCAGTGCATCAGCTGATGACAGCAGCAGTACTGATGAATCCTCAAAAGATTCGGAAAGCAAAACAGATTCATCATCTTCAGATGAAAGCAAGACAGATAATGCAGATACAGCACAGTCTAAAAAGGCTGAACAATAATGTGATTTTATAAAAAAGAACCCGGAAAGGTATTTTCTTTCCGGGTTTTTGTGTTACATTCAGCTAAATTAAACATTAAATCTAAACAGAACTATATCGCCGTCCTGCATAACATATTCTTTTCCTTCAAGACGCACAAGACCTTTTTCCTTTGCAGCCGCCATAGTGCCGCATTCCATAAGGTCGTCAAAGCTGATAACTTCTGCTCTGATAAATCCCTTTTCAAAATCTGTATGTATCTTACCTGCTGCCTGAGGAGCTTTTGTACCTTTTTTGATTGTCCATGCCCTTACTTCAGGCTGACCTGCTGTAAGATAGGAAATAAGTCCGAGAAGTGAATATCCTTCTTTTATGATTCTGTTAAGACCGGATTCTTTAAGACCAAGTTCACCGAGGAACATTTCCTTGTCTTCTGCACTCATATCGGAAATTTCAGCTTCCATCTGGGCACAGATAGGGAGAACAGCGGCGTGTTCTTCCTGAGCGATTTTCTTTACTGTGTTGTAGTGTTCGTTTGTATCAATATTGTTGATGAAGTCGTCTTCGCAGAGGTTTGCAGCATAAATTACAGGCTTTCCTGAGAGCAGCGGAGTTGACTTGATTATTTCTCTTTCATCGTCTGTGTAATCAAATCCTCTTGCGGATTTTCCGGCTTCAAGGTGACTTTTCAGTCTTTCAAGAAAATCAATTTCAGAAAGGTATTTCTTGTCGCCCTTTGCAAGCTTTTTGCTTCTTTCAATTCTTCTGTCTATCATTTCGATATCGGAGAATATAAGCTCAAGATTGATTGTTTCAATATCCCTTGCAGGATTTATTTCGCCGTCAACATGAATAATATCAATATCTTCAAAACATCTTACAACGTGTACTATCGCATCAACTTCTCTGATATCGGCAAGGAACTTGTTTCCAAGACCTTCACCCTTTGACGCACCTTTTACCAGTCCTGCAATATCAACGAATTCCAGTGTTGCAGGTGTGAATTTGTCCGGATGATACATTTCTGCGAGCTTGTCCAGCCTTTCGTCCGGAACGGAAACGATACCAATGTTTTTTTCAATAGTGCAGAAAGGATAGTTTGCCGATTCTGCTCCGGCGTTTGTCAGTGCATTGAATAATGTGCTTTTTCCCACGTTAGGGAGTCCAACCATTCCTAATTTCATTTTTCAGACCTCTTTTATTTTGTAAATTTTATAAGTGTTTCAAGTTTGTCAGCTGTGTCCTTGTTGTTCTGATTAAAATCAGTAAGACAAAGCATAATACCTGCATTTCTGTCAGGACAGTTTATGAACAGCATTGTCAGACGCAGGTTCAGATCCTTTGTATCTTCACCGGTTATATCACATACATACTTGAATGCGTCATAGCCGTCAACATTTAACGAATCAAAGGAAACTGTTTTTATATCCTGATAACTTCCCGAAAGAAGTGCTTCAAAATCCTCCTGAGTATATGTCAGAAAGTCTTCTTCATTGTCAGAACTTTCTGATATGGTAACAAGAAAATTGCTTGCATCGCCTAATGCCGACGGAGCAAACATTGCCCTGTCGCCAGTTACGACATGAGGGGTATCAGATTCACCTTCTGTTACTTTCCAGTCGTCCGGAAGATTAAGTTCCATGCCCTCAAACATATCAAAAGTAAAAGGCTCACCTGCGTGTTCATCAGCAGAAGCAGCACTCTTAACAGGAGTTGTCATTTCAATTGATTCAACTGATTTTCTGAATTCATCAGTAAGCGTTCCCGAGTAATCGGTATATGTAAAAGTGTAGCAGTAAGGAGCATCTTCGTCAGTACGGTTAACTATTACCTGTATCTGACTGAATTTTTCACCGTCCGGATTTTTAGCACTTGTTTCAACATAAATGGCATCATATCCGGCTATTTTTGTCTTTTCAAACGTGTTTACTGCGAAATTTCTGAATATTCCCAGAGCATCACACTGCTTTTTATACGATTCCTTTGTATTTTTGTCAAATGAATCAGGGGATTTTGAAGTTTCCACAACAACATTTAAATTATCCTTTGATTCACTGCTGTTTATCATAATATAATCAGTCTGCGAAATAACTTCATGACCGTCAATTAAACTTCCGTCTGTTGTGTCCAGACCCTCCGGAACGTCAAGACTGTAACCATAGACATCATTACTGAGTTTTAAGCCTTCCGGTTCGGGGTCAGTCGGAGGTTCAGTTTCTGTGGCTGAAGTTTCAACAATATCGGATTCAGATGTTGAAATTTTGCTTTCAGATCTGCTGTCATTTTTCTCACAGCCCGCCATGATAGTAATAAGGGCAAGGGCTGTTATAATAGCTGTTATTTTTTTCAATATATTTCTCCCTGAAACTCAGAAATTGTTTTATTCACCGCCGTTTGTATCAACTTCGGTTGTTGTTGAATTATCTTCTCCGCCTAAATCAAATTCAATATACTCATTTTTCCAGTTGTAACCTGAAAATTTGCCGCCGCTCCGGAAGTAACTCATCATTGACTGGATTTCCTCGGCTTTTTTATCGGGACTGTCTGTTTCTTTTTCTTCTTCAGCCGGTTTTGTAAGTTCCATGAGCGAAATTGTAGTCATTTTAGTAAAAGAAGTTATCTCAAGCGTGGTTACAGTTGTTTCCTCTGTGGTGACTGCTTCAGTTGCAGCTTCAGTAACTGCTTCAGAAGAATTTTTGTCAGCAGAGCTGTTTTCACCTGTACTGCTTTCACCGCACCCTATTAAAGATGCTGAAAGTACAGCGGCATATATTACGGCAAATATTTTTCCTGATTTCAATCGTTGTACCTCTTTCTGTTTTGTTTAAACCAATAGTATGTCACTAACTTTTTTATTATAGCACTTTATCAGTGCATAAGTCAACCTTGTAAATGTGAATAAAACTGCCATAAGTTAAAAACAGTGAAGTTTGTTAACAATTTGTACAATAATTGTACATTTTTTGTTGTGGAATTTATAATTTAAATATGTTAAAATTTATATAAGATATAAAGAACGGGATGATAACATGATAACGATTATGAGTGAAAAACTGACATCATTTCTGTGCCGGAAAAAAATAATCCCGGAGGACAGGAAAGAAA
>USJI01000130.1 GCA_900554975.1 uncultured Ruminococcus sp.
TTTTTAAACCATTTAATATACAGAGCGAATATCAGGACATTGGATAAAGCAAAGAATATGATTTCTGATAAATGCTGAGTTTTTGATACTTCGGGATTAATATGCCTTGTCAATTGATATGAGCATTTAGGGCATAACTGATGATTAGGTTCATTGTCATTAGTTCCAATAAACTCATTGCCGCATAATATACATTTCTTTATAACGTCTTTCATAACTATTCCTTTCTATTCGCCATTGGCGAATTTTCATTTAAAACTGAATACCACCTTATAATCCTTATCCTCATCTATTTTTAATGCTGCCTGAAATTCACCGCTTCCGTCCTTCTTTTTAAACCCTTTAAGCGGAGCTGTTTTACCTTTTTCAAGTAAAGCTATGACACTTTTTTCAGAAATCTTTTTACCGGATATTGTTTTCCAGACTGTAAATCCGCAACCTTCCTTGCCGCTTTCACAGCTGTATGACTTTGGATATTCATATACATTTTTGCCGCATTTCGGGCATTTTCCTAAAGACTTTCTTGTTTGCCTGAAGGATAAATAATGACAGATATTTTCAGGATTGCTGTATGTTTTTACAAGATTATCTACAAACTCTGAAATTTCCTGCATAAACTTTTCAGCGGAATATTCACCCTTTTCTATAAGCTGTAATTTGCTTTCCCAGACCGCTGTAGTTTTAGGTGACCTGATTTCTTCAGGAACAGCATTGATAAGGCTCATACCTTTATCTGTCGGAATTATATTTTTTCCTTCACGGTATGCATACTGACGTTTGATAATTGTTTCAATTATTCCGGCTTGAGTTGCCTGTGTTCCGATTCCTTTCTTTTCAGCAGTTTCATCTTCATAGTCCTCATTTCCGGCACGTTCCATGGCAGATATGAGAGAAGAATCTGTAAAGTGCTTAGGCGGTGTTGTCAGATGCTCCTTTGACTGCACTTTTGTAATATCAAGTACACTGCCTTCTGCAATGTCAACGGGCAGGATTTTTTCATTGACTGCTGTCCTTTTTCCTGTTATTTTGGAAAGGAGTTTCATCTGATGTTCCTTCCAGCCGAATTCAAGAATTCTTTTACCCTGTGCCTTAAAATCAGCATCAGCACAGCCTATTATAAGTTCCGTTGCTTCATAACTGTGAACCGAAGCAGTTGCAAGAATGAGCTGTGAACATATCATCATAAGTAATTTAAGTTCTGATTCCGGCAGACTGCTCATATCGTAATCATTTATGGCAACAGTCGGTATCAGAGCATGATGGTCTGTGACCTTTGAATCATTTATAACAATATCCGGATTTACATTTTCAATGCTTATTTGTAAAAAATTCCCGGACAAATGTGAAAGCAGCATTGCTTTATCACGCATACTTGCATTTATATAGTTGCTGTCTGTACGGGGATATGTAATAAGCTTTTTCTCATACAAAGCCTGAGCATAATTCAGAGTCTGTTTAGCCGTGTATCCCAATAATCTGTTTGCACTTTTTTGTAAATCAGCCAGATTAAAAAGTTTGGGAGGATTTATCCGCTTGATTTCCTTTGTCATGTATTTTATAAATGCAGCTGACTGACGGCACTTATCAGCCAGTTCTTTTGCCGCAGAATATTCACATATTCTTTCTGATTCGGCTGTAAATCCGTCAAAATCCAGTAAAACCGTATAATACTTTTCAGGTTTGAAATTCTTTATCTGCATTTCTCTGTCCGTCAGTAATCTGAGAGTAGGTGTCTGAACCCTACCTACACTCAGAAAGCTTTTATACATAGCAGAAAACAGCCTTGTTCCGTTTATTCCGACAAGCCAGTCAGCCTTGCTTCTTGCATATCCGGCTTCATAAAGACGGTCATATTCGCTATCGTTTTTAAGGTTTTGAAAACCATTACGGATATCGTTTTCTTCAACTGAAGAAATCCACAGACGTTTTACCGGCTTTCTGCATCTGCACAGTTTATAAACATACCTGAAAATACATTCGCCCTCACGTCCGGCATCTGTCGCACAGATTATTTCGGTAATATCCGGATTATCCATAAGAGTTTTCAAAATCTTATATTGCCCGGAAGTTTCCTTAATGACTTTAAATTTCCACTGCTTTGGCAAAATTGGCAGGCTTTCAACCTGCCATGGTTTTACCTGATATTCTTCACTGTAAGATTCCGCATCGGCAAGCTCTATCAGATGTCCTACACACCATGACACTATGTAACCGTTGCCGCTGACATAACCGCTGCATTTTTTATCAGCTTTCAGAACAGATGCTATGCTCATGCCTACGCTTGGCTTTTCTGCTATTACAAGTTTCATTAATTATTCCTTTCTATTCGCCATTGGCGAATTCTGAAATTTTCTCATATCCTAATCATTGCGTAATAATTGGTTTATGATATTCTCACCGATAATATGTTTTCCACCTCTGCTATCACCAAATTGTATAATAAACCAGTACATTTCAGAGAAAAAGTTCTCAAACTGTTCTTTTTTTAATGAATCATTAAGACATGAGTTCAGGTTCAAAATTATTTCATTATTGCAGTTTACAAGGCTGATATAGCAGTAATCTACGTTGTTATATAATTTTGCTTTCGTAATATCATTTAAATATATTTGCCCATAACAGTAACACTTTTCATTTATTTGGATTTTTTCTTTTTTGCACATTTCTCCAAATGGGCAATTACTCTTGCATTTTTCCGAATGCCAGACTTCACTATTCCAGAGCTGTTTACCAAACCTTTGCACTGCTATCTCAAAAAGCATTTTTCCTTCTTCTGAAAGTAATGCGTATGAATAATCACTCTCAAAATCACTTGTTCCGAAATCACTGAACTCCAACGCATATTCGATGCATTTTTTCAAAACCTTTTCTTCATCATTTTTGCTTGAATATAGAAGTTTCCTGTATTTTTTATCCATGCTATATTTATCCTTTTGCAGTTAACATTGTTCAGTTCGCCACTGGCGAATATGTAATAGCTTTTCTAAGCTTTATTTTCCGATTCGCCATTGGCGAATTCTGAAATTTTCTTAATGCAGTCAGCACATAAATACTGATTTTTATATCTGACAATATTTTCATGATTACCGCAGAATACACAGCAGTTATCCAGTTTCTTTATCGTGACCACATGATTGGCATAAGTCAAATCTACACCTTCTTCTATATTGACACCCATATCTTTTAAAATTTCACGGGGAATAAGAACTCTTCCCACATTATCAATTTTTCTGCTCATGTTGTATTCCATACGCACGTTCCTCCGTTGTCAAGTGTAATTCGCCAATGGCGAATTACACTTTATTCATCAAGATTTATAATTTCTTCTTCATCTTCAGACTGCTCTTCTTTTGCCTGTTCCTGATTATTTTCAGCTTTTTCTTCCGGTTCGTCCTTATATGCAACTACATTCGGATAAGGAGTATCATCATCTTCATAGCCCTCATAGCTATCATAAGAATTTTGCTTATCCCTGCGTTTTTTTAATATGACTATGACAGCGATAATACCGATAATAACCGCACCTATTATAAGTACATATAAGTTACTTTTAACAGCACTTGATACCATACTCTTTTTATCGTTTTTGTCAGCAGCTTTTGTTTCAGCGGTTACACTGCCGGATTCATCTGTGACTTCTGTTACAGCCTGATTCATGGCTTCAATAGCATCGCTGTTCTGCTTATCACCACTTGAAGATGAACCTGAAAGCATAGATGTCAGGTCAGCAGTATCAACTGCGTTAAGAAAATATACACTGCCGTCTGAAGAATTGATAATCAGATAAAATACATCTCCTGAACGTGTTGTTATCGTGTACATTGACTTATCGCTGTAATCAATAGTACTTTTATCAATTGCAATTGCATCATTTTGCAGATTATTATTTAAAACCGGAGCATTATCACCACCGACATACGCTAAAATCTCATCATAATAGCTTGGTGTCGGCTCGGCTGTTGTGGTGGTGGTTTCAGATACTGATGTTGTAACCGTGGTTTCAGTTACCGTTTCTGTAACGGCTTCTGTCTGCACAGCAGTTGTAACTGCTTCCGTTTCAGCTTCAGATGTTTCAGCTTCTTCTGCACTGACAGTAAAAGTAAATGATGAAACTGCCAGAACTGACAGGACTGCACATACAACCGGTTTAAAACCTTTTTTCTTCATTTTGTGTTTCCTCTTTTCTTTCTGATTCTGTTTCTGATGCTGAGATGTTATCAGCATCAGACTTGCTGTCTTTGCTTTCCTTAAGATTTGTGATACTTTTTACGAGTTCGTCAAAACTCACTCCCGAATTTTTGACCGCAGTTACAATCCTCTGATTTTCAATATCTTCGAGCTGTTTTGCAAGTTCCGCTGATTTATTTTTCAGAGAAACTATCTTTTCCTCAACTTTATTTCTTTCATCTATGAGGGATGTTCTTCTTTTCTCAAGTTTATCCATTGTTTTTATTATCCTCCTGTTGTGGTGTGCCTGAATAAGGACGTATAAATACTAAAGGGTCGATATATTCGCCGTCTTTGACCATTTGAAGGTGACAGTGAAA
>USJI01000131.1 GCA_900554975.1 uncultured Ruminococcus sp.
AATGCATTTCATACCCAAAAACCATACCACTCGTACCATATCTCGGTTTTTTTGAGAAAAATATGTTACAATATTATTGCTGGTTAAAAAAGGCAAAATAAAAAACTATTTTTTCAAAAGGAGAGATTGTCATGAGAAAGTTTTTCGGTAATGCGGCAGTTAAGTTCGGTGGGTTTGTAGCAGCGTTTGCTGTTGTTATTGCATCTGTATCAGCAAACTCTGCGTGTATGTGGATATCACATCAGCCTGAGCTTCCTGATGATGTAAAGAAGCTCCGCAAATTTTAATGTTCTCGCAGATAACTGAAAAAATTGTCGGGAATATGGTAAAACAGAATCTGATACAGCAGGAAAATAAAAGTATCTATCAATACGGAATAAATCAGCTGTTTAATATGACGCTGAATATTGTCACCTTTTTAATTGTCGGAATGCTGTATCATATGATTCTGCAAACCATAATCTTTACTGCGGCATACATACCTCTGAGAATTTATGCCGGTGGGTTTCACGCTTCCACACCGTTTAAATGCTGGATTGTTTCAGGGCTTATGCTTGTGGCTGTTCTGTCAGTTATGAAATACCTGAGGTTCGGGGAGGATATGTATGACGTTGGTGCACTTGCCGCATCTTTGATAATTCTTATATTATCGCCTGTTGAAGATAAAAATAAACCGCTTGATGAGAAGGAAGAGCTGGTTTATAAGGTAAGATGCATTATTGTATTCTTCATAGAAGCAGTAGTCGTTCTGATTTTTAAATTTTTTCAGTTTGAACAATTCGCTATTTGTATGGAAATGGTGTGGATATCATTAAGCTGTATGCTTTTGACAGGCAAGGCTAAAAACTTAGTGAAAGAAAGAAAATGCAGATAAAAAGGCATTCTGTTTGTTCAGGATGCCTTTTTGCATATAAAAATGGTTTGTAAAACCGAAGGATATGTGCTATAATAAAAGCAAAATCATTTTTTCCGGAGGAAGAATCATGGACGATACAAAGACGCTTAAAATAAAACTCAGTATGTCCCCGAAAGCGGTTGATGAACTGAAAAAATACAGTAATATCAGCGGAATGTCCAAATATGATATATCTTTTGCGGTCTTTCCGGAAAATACTGTTTTTGAAGTGCTTGCAGCGGTAAACGGCGACAGGGACATTGTCTTTGATTTCAGTCCTTCAAATATAAATGTCACACTTACGGGAACTCTTGAACAGAATAACTTTTTCTGCAAAAGCGTCAGTGACAGAAAAATAAATACGGGAAGAAAAATGAACCTCATACTGATTCAGGAGAAAAAAGAGGATTCATCATATGTCAGCGATGATGTGAGAAAACGCTTTTCTGTCTGGTATGAATACATAGAAACATTGCAGAAAAAATCGCTTGAAAAATCGCATATATTTCGCTGCGAAACTTCACAGGTGAAAAACGGCAGAATTGTTATAGAGGTTACGCCTTCGGAATTCCGTCAGGATATAAGGAATCTCAGCATAGGATTTCCTGATGAAAGAAAGCATCCTCAGTGGGGATTCGGAAAAGTGGAACGCTATGAAAAAAATGTTCTGACGGTTCAGCCTTATGGCGATATGAACAGGATAATGCATGACCTGCTTTCTCTGCCGCTGCTCATTGTTTATGACGGTGCGGCAGATATAACCTGTAAGAGAATGAAATCCGGACTGGACAAGCTTTGTGCAGGTGATTGCGTAAACAAGCATCTTTCGGAATTTCTGTTTGACCCGTCAAAGGCAAACAGAGGAGTCGGGGATAATGTTATTCTGACGCAGGATGACCTTTTGACCAAAACGATGAATCCGGAGCAGATAGGAGCTGTTGAGGGCGTTCTGAATGCAGAGGATCTTTATCTTATACAAGGCCCGCCGGGAACGGGAAAAACAACCGTTATTGCGGAGATATGTTATCAGAATGCGGTAAGAGGGCTTAAAACACTTATTGTTTCGCAGTCAAATCTTGCTGTGGACAATGCAATTTCAAGAGTTATGAATCACTCTGATATAAGGGTTCTGCGAAAGGGAGATGCTTCAAGGGTTGAAGAAGAAGGACTTCCTTTTGTGGAGGATAATGTTGTAAAAACATGGATAAGCCAGATAGCCCAGGCATCGGAAAAGATGGATGATTATTTAAGCGGTCGTATTTCAATGCTTAAAGCACAGAGGGACAGGCTTCCGGAACTTCTGGAACTTGCGGAATCTGTTGAGGAGGCACTGAAACTTAAAGATTATCATGAATCGCAGCTTTTCTTTTTTAAAAATGTTCTTGATGATGCCAAGAAACAAAGAGCGGAATTTTTTGAACTGATAACACAGGCTTATGAAAATGATGATATAGAAAAAACACAGCTTGCAAGAGAAAAATATCCGCCTGATTTTATATTGCCGAATAACATATATAATGATATAACAGAAAAATATATGGATATAAAAGCTGACCTTGAAAATGTGCATCAGCTTGAGGAAGACCTGAATTTCTTTAATGAGTATACGGAAAAGTTTACAGAACAGTTTGAATATATTTTTCAGAATGTAAACCCCAAAATTATCGACAGGACAGCGTATGAGGGAATCTTTTATTATTCTGACAGGGATATTACAAAGTCACTTTACGATGAGGGTGAGGGAATAATAAATGCCCGTCCCGGCGGAGTAAAGAAAATTATTTTCGGACGTAAGTGGCAGCAGATACTGGCTATATATTACAGACGTGCAGAAAATCTTGTTATGAGCATTCAGCTTAAAACTATACGACTTTGCGAAAAGATTGAGAATGTCAGAAACGACAGGGACTTTATATACAATACGGAATCGTTTCATCTGAGCCTTGATGCACTTGGTGAAGATTTTGATTCACAGTATTACAGCTTTAAGGGAAAATATGAGAAAATTTATAATGAATGCATGAATGCAGTTCGTGATTACAAATATTCTGAAGCATACTTTAAAGAGCAGATACAGGATGATTTTTATTCAAAGGCACTAAGAAAAAACGATATTGAGCATATTACACTTACGGAATTTGAAAGTTGTGTAAACAGGTATTATTATGAACGGAGCGGACGATACATCAAGTGGAAAAATCTGCTTGAGAGCTGGAGAAAGAAAATAACCGGCGGCAGAATGAATTACAGTGCATTGAAGAAACTTTATATCGAAAATGCGAATGTTATAGGCATAACCTGTATACAGAGCGGTACAAAGGATTTCAGTGAAAATTATCCGTCATTTGATGTAGTGATAATTGACGAAGCAAGTAAGAGTACGCCTCCGGATATAATTCTCCCTATGCTGAAAGGTAAAAAAGTGGTTCTTGTCGGTGACCATAAACAGCTTCCTCCGTTTATTGACCAGAATGCGTATGATGAAGTTGATGATGAGAATCCGCAGATAAAGGAGCTTATCAAAGTCAGCCTTTTTGAGGAACTTTATGAAAAGTCAGATAAATCAATGAGAACCATGCTGTTTCGTCAGTATCGTATGCACAAGGATATTGCCGCATTGATAAATCAGTTTTACATTGACACCGATGCCGGCAGACTGGAATCTCCGGCTTCTGAATTCAAGGTTCATCACTGTGAGGGCAGAGAGATAGATGAAAACAATCATGTTTTGTGGTATGATGTGCCGAATATGGAAAAGTATTATGAAACAGGCAGTAACAAGAGTTTTTATAATCTGTTTGAGGCGGAATGTGTCAAGAAAATACTTTGTATACTTGAGGCAAATCTGAAAGAAAACAATTTCAAAAAAAGTGTTGGTGTCATAACTTTTTATGATGCACAGGTAAAGCTTCTGGAGGAAAGACTGAGAGACAGTGGTTTTTACAGGCGTTTCAGCCATATTACGCTGAGAATCGGCTCTGTTGACAGATTTCAGGGTATGGAGGAGGACATCATCATTATAAGCTTTGTGAGAAACAATAAAAACAACAATATCGGATTTGCAAGGGACAGCAGAAGAATAAACGTAGCACTTTCAAGAGCAAGAGAACTGCTTATTATCGCAGGAAGTTCCGAAAACTTTATCAGGTCATCAAATCCGGAAGCATCGCAGATGTTTAAAAATGTATTTTCCGTTACTGAACGTCTGGGCGGAATCCGGAATGCTGAGGATATTCCTTACACCTATCTTGATGAATCCGGACAGGGTGAGTATGATGGCGGCGGCACATCTTATGCATCAGATGTTTATGAGGAGCAGGAGAGCGAAAATTCAGGCGGCCTGAACATACTGGATTATTTTATTCTCAGGGCGGCATATGATTTTAAAGGAGAAAAGCTTTCTGTAAAAAATATATCGAATGTACTCGGGATTGCTCCTGTGTTTGTTAAAAATCGTGTTGTTTATCTTGTTAATGAGGGCTTGATAGAATGTACTCATCAGTTTATAAAAATAACGCCTGAAGGGGAATATATGACCAGAAATTTAACAGAACGTAAATAAATTAAGAACAGGTATGTTAAATGTTTATAAATCCACATAAAATTATATGATTTTACAGAATGTTTGGTTATATTTTTTATAATAAAAAT
>USJI01000132.1 GCA_900554975.1 uncultured Ruminococcus sp.
AAACTTCATTCTCACCATCTATATCCATCTCAAAATAAATCTCATAATAAAACTTCCTACCATCAAAATAGGACTCTGCTACAAAATCTGGTATTTCAATTTCATTAATATCATACTGTGGTATTTCTATAATTTCACTAGCATATGCTGCTCCTCCATCATCCAACTGTTTCATACTTTCACTTCCACAGCCAGCATTCATATATTTTTCAAAGTCTTCTTTTCTACGTGCTTTTCTCTGTACTAATGTTTCCTCTATTGGGGCATATTGTACCTTCTTTTTTATACCAACAAAACATATATTTTCTCTTTCAATACGCTCAATACGTTTTTCCCTTATCTTATGACCATTCCCATCGAAAATCTCAAAAGGATTCCCTACCTCACAATCCATATGACGGTAATCTCCATAATGTTGTGAATAAAATTCACTAAAAGACAAATCCAACTTATAAAACTCATCAAAACTATCAATATATTCTGATATCATAGCCCCTATTCCCCTTATCTTTTATATTTATTTATCAAAACTCTTGACAAACCAACAGCGAAGCTGAATAATCCGGATTGTTCTAAGGAAACGGCTCCTGTATCAGGATAGAGTTTCCCTTAAAATTTGAAAATTAAGAAACCCTATCCCTGCATAACGAATAATCCGTGTTTGTCTTGAGGTATCCGTATCCTTGTAGTGCAGTATAAATCTATGAGTGCGGTTTTCTTCGTGTCCGCATGGACTTATCATGATAGTCTTTGTATGCCCTTATCACACACCGTTTCCAGTGCTTGTCCATTTCCGCATCCTGCTTATTATACAGGCTGCCATACTCATGTGTACCTTATGTACGTCTAAGCTCACATTTCGCCCCCGAACGCTACTTTTAACCAATGTACAGACCATTCCGTACCAATAGGTGATCTGGTTAGGCATATGAGGTCTTGCGTTCGCTCCAACCCCTTAGGTCATGGATTACTGATAGATGCAGCTCTCCAACCCCGACAATTTACTTGTTAAGCTTGCCGATACTAATTTTATTTATTCAGGAGTAATTCTAACCCTGTCCAACTTTTAGCAAAAGTATATTAAAAGTGATACTTAGAATATATAAAATATTACTTTTACCTCCAAAAAGAACTATTTTAAGATACCGAACTTAATTCTTTCTTGACAGGTAAGAATTTATGGTTTAAAATATTTTCTATAAAAATCATAAAAAAACGGGGGTAAAAATGAGCTATAAAACACAGATGGAAGCCGCTAAGAAGGGCATAATCACAAAGGAAATGGAGACGGTTGCCAAAAAGGAATATATGGAACCTGAACTGCTCAGACAGAAGGTTGCTGAGGGAAGCGTCTGCATTCCTGCAAATATAAATCATAAAGCACTCAGTGCTGAGGGTATCGGTTCGGGACTCAGAACCAAGATAAACGTAAACCTCGGAATTTCCGGTGACTGTCAGAACTATGACATGGAAATGAAAAAGGTGAAAATGGCGATAGATTTCGGCTGTGAAGCCATCATGGATCTGAGTAACTACGGCAAGACCAATACGTTCAGACAGGAGCTTATCGGAATGTCACCTGCCATGATAGGAACAGTTCCTATGTATGACGCTATCGGATATCTTGAAAAGGATCTTCTTGAAATTACAGCAAAGGATTTCCTTAAAGTTGTTGAGGCACACGCAAAAGAGGGCGTTGACTTCCAGACAATCCATGCAGGAATCAACAAGAGAGCGGTTGAGGCTTTCAAGCGTCAGGGCAGACTTACAAACATAGTTTCAAGAGGCGGTTCACTTCTTTTTGCATGGATGGAAATGACAGGTAATGAAAATCCTTTCTATGAATATTATGATGAAGTTCTTGACATTTTAAGAGAATATGATGTAACAATCAGTCTTGGTGATGCTTTAAGACCGGGCTGTATAAATGACAGTACAGATGCCGGACAGATTTCAGAACTTATCGAACTCGGAGATCTTACAAAGAGAGCATGGGCAAAGGACGTTCAGGTAATGGTTGAAGGTCCGGGGCATATGGCAATGAACGAAATTGCGGCTAACATGACTATTCAGAAGAGAATATGCCATAATGCACCTTTCTATGTTTTAGGCCCTTTGGTTACTGATATTGCTCCGGGTTACGACCATATCACATCTGCTATCGGCGGAGCTATTGCAGCGGCAAGCGGTGCAGACTTTCTCTGTTATGTAACGCCTGCGGAGCATTTAAGACTTCCGGACGCTGATGATGTTAAGGAAGGAATTGTTGCATCAAAGATTGCCGCACACGCCGCTGATATTGCCAAGGGAATTCCTCATGCAAGAGATATCGACAACAAGATGAGCG
The DNA here is from genome assembly GCA_900554975.1 of uncultured Ruminococcus sp. GTDB lineage: Bacteria > Bacillota > Clostridia > Oscillospirales > Ruminococcaceae > Porcipelethomonas. Next base: position 2,348 of record USJI01000132.1, read on the forward strand.
ATGCAAGAAGAAGAGTTGAATGGGACGAAATGTTTGAGTGTGCCATTGACCCTGAAAAGGCAAGAAGATATTTTGAAAGCACTCCTCCGAAGGACAGACACACCTGTTCAATGTGCGGAAAGATGTGTGCTGCAAGAACTGTAAATATGATACTTGAAGGAAAAAAAGTAGAATTCTGTACAGAAAAATAATTCATAAGAAAACGGAAGCTTCAGCGGCTTCCGTTTTGTTTTTATTTTATAAGTTCATCAATGGCCTTCAGCTCGTCATCGGTAAAATCGGTTTTGAAGACAGCCTGTATATTCTCGGTTATCTGCTCCGGACGGCTTGCACCCATAAGGACTGTTGTTACCTTTCCGTCCCTGAGTATCCATGAAACAGCCATCTGTGAAAGTTTCTGCCCACGGTTCAGTGCAATCTGATTCAGCTTTTCAAGCTTTTCGAGAGTCTTTGCGTCAGGAACGTTCTTCATCCACGGACGGTTTGAAGTACCCTTGTTTCCGCCGAGATATTTGTCCGTCAGCATACCCTGTGCAAGAGGCGAGAATACGGCAAGTCCAAGACCATTTTCAGCGGCATAATCTTTCAGACCGTCTGTTTCTATCCATCTGTTGAGCATTGAATATGACGGCTGATTTATGATAAACGGTGTTCTGAGTTCGTCAAAAATCTTCTTTATTTCCGCTGTCTGAGCTTTGTTGTAGTTGGATATTCCAACATATAAAGCCTTGCCTTGTTTTACTGCATTGTCCAGTGCGAGAGCAACTTCCTCAAGCGGCGTTTCCGGATCAAAAATGTGGTGGTAGAAAATGTCAACATAGTCAAGACCCATTCTTTTCAGCGACTGGTCAAGAGATGCGGTAAGATATTTTCTTGAACCATGCTTGCAGCCATAAGGACCTGGCCACATATCAAATCCTGCCTTTGTGGAAATGCAGAGTTCGTCACGGTAATTTCCAAGTCCCCGCCTTAAAATCTTTCCGAAGTTTTCCTCAGATGCACCGTTGTAAGGGTCGCCGTAATTGTTTGCAAGGTCGAAATGAACTATACCGTTGTCGAATGCGGTATGGCACATATTTTCCATGTTTTCAAAATTGTCGGTGTAGCTGAAATTCTGCCACATTCCAAGGGATATCGGAGGGAGTTTCAGGCCCCATTTTCCGACGTGTCTGTAATACATATCATCATATCTTTTTTCGCTTGCGGTATACATAAAAACTCCTTTCAGGTTGCCGGCTGTGTAGCTGTGTCGTCATAATAAAGAACCTGTTCAGCAACCATTTTTTCTGTTTCAAAAACCAGAAAATTATCATAATGAAGAAGGTAGGTGTCACAGTCATAATCGCTTGTATTGATATCATATGACGTGTATGTCTTGCCTGAAACATTCTCAGTATTCTTGATGACTTCCGCTCCGGAAATTTTTATCAGAAAATAAGCTTTTCCGCCCGTTATCTTAATTTCATTGTCGCCGTATGTTGTGTCATTTTTGTATGACAAATCCGTCATATATACTGTATGGTACTGATTGTCTTCGTCCTTGTATATATAGTAATATCCTATGGCATCACCCGTAGGCAGTACGTAATCAACGTCTCTCTCATAGTCAATATATTCCCAGCTGTCCGGAATTAAATCTTCATCTGTCAGAGCGTCAATGATATTGTTTCTGTCATCTTCCTCAATGCATTCCTCAAAACAGCCTGTCATGGAAACAATACAGATTAAAAGAACCGTTATCATGGCTGTAACTTTTTTCATGATTTCCCCCTTGTCCCGTCCGAATGGTATCATGTTACTATAATAACATTATTGTGTCCTGTTGTCAAGCGAACAATTTTCAGATACCGTCATATTATAATAGTGTACAGCAGAGCTGTGCAAAACTAAAAAGGGGGAATAGATTTGGATTTCAGTATGTTTGACAATATACGCATTGTTCCTGATTCAAGGCGGCAGGCTGAAAGTTCAGAGGAAAACCGTCCGGTGAATACTTCCGGCAGTATGAGCAGATTTCCTGAACACACTCCGCTTGCCATGGCATATGTTCCGTTTCAGAAATGGGAACAGCCTTACAGCGATGAAAAAGCGTTTAATACAGGCACGATTTTTCCGGAACTGAAT
>USJI01000133.1 GCA_900554975.1 uncultured Ruminococcus sp.
TGACTACTTCCGAAACTACTACAGAAACCACAAAGGCAACAACTACAACAGCAGCTTCCACACTTCCTCCTTCACAGTATTCAAAAGTTGTCGATATAAACCGTGAAATCGGTTCCACAAACGGAAATATGCTTAAACTTGACGGTTCAGAATTATTCTCAGCATATCAGATTCCTGAAAGCCTTGAAATCACTATTTCTGCAAACGGCAATCCTATTGAAAACTACAATCTGGCAGTATTTATGAATCTTGAAAACAATGGTTTCTATCAGGAAAATGCTTCAAATTATACTTCTGACGGCAAACTGGTTCTTCAGTTAACAGTTACAGGCGATGACCAGCTCAACATGACAAACAATTCCACATTCAACATTGGTTACTGGTGGGGAACTAATTCTGACATCACTATTGAAACAGTCAAAGTAAATTACAGAATAGACAATGGCGATTACAATTCAGATGGTATCGTTGATATGACAGATGCTGAAATCCTCAGAAAATACATGATAGGCAGTTCCGTAGAAAACTTTGATATCAATTCTGAAAATGCTGATATCAACGACGATGACAGTATAAACGTTTTCGATTACATGGAACTTACAAGAAACATTAATTGATCACTTAATAACACTTATAAAATTTTCCTCCCTCAACAAAAAAATCCGTAAATACGCTTATAACGTATTTACGGATTTTGCTTTTATATCTGTATTTCAGTTTTTTCTTCCGCACACAAGGCTCGAAACATAGAATATTAAAAATACTGCAATGTCAATTGCAACAATAGTCGAACCAACAGGAGTTCCTGCGAGAATTGAAATAATAATGCCGACAAATGTGCAGATGACTGACAAGCAAACTGAACATATTACAACAGAGCGAAAACTTCTGAACATTCTCATGGCTGAAAGTGCCGGAAAGATAATCAGTGCGGAAATCAGGAGCGAACCAACCAGATTCATTGCCAGAACAACTATAACTGCAATTATAATAGCTATTATCAGGTTATAAACGTCCGCTTTTGTTCCTGTTGCCTTCGCAAAGCTTTCATCGAACGTAACTGCAAAAATCTTGTTGTAAAGGAGTAAAAACAGCAGTATAACAACAACAGAAAAAATAATGCAGAGCCATACTTCCTCTGATGAAAGGGTAAGTATGGAAGTTGAGCCGAAAAGTGTTGAACATACATCTCCGCTGAGATTTGTCGATGTAGAAAACAGATTCATAAGCAGATAGCCTATGGCAAGTGCTCCGACAGATATCATTGCTATTGCGGCGTCACCTTTTATCCGGGTATTCTGTCCGGTACGCAAAAGAAGTACAGCACACACAACAGTTACCGGCATAACTATCAGCATATTGTTTGTAAGATTCAGTACAGATGCAACCGCCATCGCTCCGAATGCAACGTGTGACAAACCGTCACCTATAAAAGAAAAACGCTTCAGAACAAGTGTAACACCCAGAAGTGACGAACAAAGTGCAATAAGTACTCCGACTATCAGAGCATAACGCACAAATGGAAATTCAAGATAAAACTGTAACTTTTCAAACATTTTCAGCACCTCCCGAAACGGACAGAAATGACTTGTATATATCAGAATTCATATAATCTTCCTTTGTACCGAAAAACGGATGCTGACCTATATGAAGTATGTGCGTTGCGTATTTAAGTGCCGCCTGAACATCATGAGATATCATAACTATTGTGATACCCTCATCATTCAGTTTTTTAATAAGAGTATAAAGCTCTGCGGTAACTCTTGGGTCAAGTCCTGAAACAGGCTCATCAAGAAGAAGTACCTTTTCTGTTGCACAAAGCGCTCTTGCAAGCAGAACTCTCTGCTGTTGACCGCCCGACAGTTCACGATAACAGCGTTTCACAAGGTCGGTAATTCCCATTCGTTCTATCGCTTTTGCAGCACGTTCCTTTTCTGCCTTGTTATAAAACGGTCTGAACCCGCATTTGTTCTGACAGCCTGACAAGACAATCTCCCGAACCGATGCCGGAAAATCCTTCTGTACCACTGTCTGCTGAGGAAGATAACCTATCTCATTTGAATGCAGACCGTCACCGAAAACAATCTCCCCGTTTAACGGCTGCTGAAGATGCAGAAGTGTACGCATAAGCGTAGACTTTCCTGCTCCGTTTTCACCGATTATGCAAAGATAATCCCCTGAATCAACGGAGAAATTCAGTTCCTTTATAATAACATTTCCGTCATATCCGAGCGAAACATTTTTACAACTTATCTGTGACATATTTAATTCTCCTTTTGCCTTATGTCAGTCGAGGGCTTCCTTTATAACATCAAGATTTTTTTCCATTACCGAATAATACGTCTCACCCTTTTTTATATCATCTGACGTTACCGACTGCATGGAATTCAAAGACAGTATTTTCTGTTTTTTCTTCTGTGTACTGTGAATTATCGTATCAGCAACTCTGTGGTCTGCATTATCAATTGTTATAACTGCCGGAAGTCCCAGTTCATCAAGCTTTCCTGCAAGAAATGTAATCGTTTTAAAACTTGCTTCTGTTTCAGCTGAACACCCTGCAAATGCCGCATAATAACGGATTCCGTAATCATCTGTAAGGTATCGGAAAGGAAAACGGTCGCCGAAAAGAAGTGTGTCATATTCTGCACTGTTTACAGTATCCTGATATTGCCTGTCCAGCTGTGCAAGTTTATGAATATAGTTTTCAGCATTTGCTTTATAAGTCTGTGCATTCGCTTTATCAGCATCGCAAAGATATCCGCAAATTGAATTCACAAGAACCTGAGCATTTCTCAGCGAAAGCCATATGTGTTCATCATATTCCGGCTCATCTTCATGCTCATGACCATGTTCGTGTTCAGCCTGCATACCCTCAACGCTTTCTTCCTCCCTGACGGAATCGCCCAGTTCGTCAAAAAGGTTTATAACCTTCCTCTGCGGATTTTTTGAATATTCGAGTGCATTGTCCACCCAGCTTTCCGAATCACCGCCGACATAAATAAACACATCACATGACGCTATCCTTGCTATATCCTCAACAGATGGCTGAAAGCTGTGCAGGTCAACACCATTGTCCAGAAGCATTGTAACTTCCGCATCATCTGCTTTATCTCCGAGTATCTGCATAACCCAGTCATATTCAGGAAAAATAGTTGTGACAACTGAAAGCTTGCCGGACGTTTTAAAGCTGTTTCCGCCGCAGCCTGTCATAAGAACAAACGGGAAAACAGCTGTTATAATAAAAATCAAAAACCTTCTTAGTTTTTTCATAATAAAAGTATTCCTCCAAATCGCCGGAACGAATTTGATTATGATTCTCATTTTCAACTTTAAATATGATTTTATCACAAAAAATCATCATTGTCAAGTAGTAAACAGCCTTTTCTATTGACAAAATCCTGATATAAGTGTATAATATGCTATGAATTCTATGTAATTAGTAGGTTTTATATTTGATATTATTTTTTGAGGAAGTAAAGATATGTTAACACAATTTTCAAGAACTCAGCTTCTGCTGGGAAAAGACAGTATGGAAAAGCTGCATGACGCTCATGTTGCTGTTTTCGGAATAGGCGGTGTGGGAGGTTATGTCTGTGAAGCACTCGTAAGAAGCGGTGTACGCAGGTTTGACCTTATAGATGATGACAAGATTTGTCTTACAAATCTTAACAGACAGATAATTGCGACAAGAAAAACGGTCGGAAAATACAAAGCGGAAGTCATGAAAGAACGAATACTTGAAATCAATCCGGACTGTGAAGTGGAGGTTCACAAATGTTTCTTTCTTCCGGAAAATGCTGATGAATTTGACTTTGATAACTATGACTATATTGTTGACGCTGTGGACACGGTAACAGCGAAAATCGAACTGGTCATGAAGGCAAAGGAAAAAAATGTACCTATAATATGCAGCATGGGTGCCGGAAACAAGCTTGATGCCAGTATGTTTAAAGTGTCTGACATCTACAAAACAAAGGTCTGCCCTCTCGCCAAAGTCATGAGGAGAGAACTGAAAAAGCGTGGTGTCAGAAAGCTTAAAGTGGTGTACTCCGAGGAACAGCCAATCAGACCGATTGAAGATATGTCCATAAGCTGCCGTACACACTGTATCTGCCCTCCGGGAGCGAAACACAAGTGTACGGAAAGGCGTGACATTCCGGGAAGCGTTGCATTTGTTCCGTCAGTTGTGGGACTTATTATAGCGGGAGAAATAGTCAAGGACATCTGTAAAACTGAAAAGGGGCAGTGATAATATGAATATTACCGTAAAAGAACTGCTGAAACTCGACAAAAACAGCTATCAGCTGATTGACATGAGAAGTGACAGTGAAAGAGCATATGGAACGATTCCTGACGCAATAAACCTGAAAGCAGAGGAAATTGCCGGAAATGATAAGATAGACTCCTCAAAAAAACTTGTTATATGCTGTAGCAGAGGACAGTTCAGCA
>USJI01000134.1 GCA_900554975.1 uncultured Ruminococcus sp.
ATAATGATAAAAAGCTGTATGAATTCCTCGGAACAGCCGGATTCAATAATATTTTTTCACTTAGTTTTACCTCTCTTGCAAAGGAGATTTTTGAAAAATTTGGCGGAAAATCCGGAGAATATGCTGATGATATACAGAAATTTATTATCATGTATAAGACTATAAAATCACTCTATGAGAAAAAGGCTTTTACATACTTTGACAAAAGGTCATCAAGAGCTGATTTTACCGGTGAAGCACTGAAAATCGTAACAGAGTTCAGACAGTGCGGCATTATGTCAGACAAACTTCTGAATATGATAAATTCAGGTGAAAGCGATTATAATGAAAAAATAACTGATATTGCCATAATGTATACTGAATATGACACGGCACTTGAAAATCATGGGTTGAAGGATAGTCTTACTGATATCTCAGAGGCCGCATCAATTGCAGAAATAAATGAATATTTCAGAGGCAGTACGGTTTTTATAGATGAATTTGAAAGCTTTACCGGTGATGAATACGAACTGATAGATACTATGATTGCACAGGCTGATGACGTTTATATATCTCTCAGGCTTGAAAATATAGGTGAAAATGAGTATGGTATTTTTGATTCTGTTGAAAAGACGTGGAAAAAATTTTATCAGACTGCAAAAAAATACGGCATTGAAACAGAAACAACAGAGCTTGAAGAACTGAAACGTTACAATTCGGCAGACCTTAAATTCTTAAACAGGAATATAATGAGAAACAGCGGACTTAAATATGAAAATTCAGAAAATGTTATGGTTACAGAATGCCATGACCTTTACGAAGAAGCGGATTTCACATGTTCCCAGATAAAATACCTTGTAAGAAACAAAGGGTACAGATACAGGGATATAGCAGTATTGTCAAGACAGCTTGATGAATATACATATATTTTTGATGCGGCATTTAAAAAATATGATATTCCTTATTTTTCGGATATAAAAAAGAGTGCATTCCATACGGCTCTTTTGCAGCACGCTGTATCAGCGGCGGATATTATGTGCGAACCGGAGCCGGATACGGAAACCATTTTAAAGTACATTAAAACACAGCTCGGTGATTCTGATATCGGAAGTATTTCAGCACTGGAAAATTACTGCTTTGAATGGGATATAAACGGAAGCCGCTGGTTTGAACCGTTTGTAAATGACATTGATAAATTTCCTGAAATTGAACAGACAAGAGCTGAAATTGTTCAGCCGCTTATAAAATTGCGTGAAACAGACAGGAATGCAGACTGCTCTGAAATATGCAAAAGACTTTATGATTTCTTTGCAGAAACTCATCTTCCTGAGCAGATGTCGGGACTTATAACAAGACTGAATGAAAACGGTCTGGAATATCAGGCAAAGGAACAGAAACGAATATGGGATATGATGATACAATCGCTTGACAAGCTTTCAGAAACAGGCGGAGTGGTTTCACTGAAAGAATTCCGTGAAATGTTTGTTACGGTTTTGAAGCAGATAACATATTCCAATCCGCCGCAGACACTGGACGGTGTTCGTATTGCGCATTCTGAAACAGCAAGACTTGATTCTCCCAAGGCAGTTTTTATTGCCGGAGTAAATGAGGGATTTTTTCCTGCATCAGGAAAGCCAAGAAGTCTGCTGAGTGAAAAGGACAGAATGAAGTTTGAAAATGCAGGTTTTCATCTGTCAAGAAGTGCCGATGAGATAGTTTCTGATGAAAAACTTTCGGCATACAAAGCTATGACATATGCGTCCGATGAGCTTTATATAACATATCCGCTGAGTGACAGCAAAGGTGCGTCGAGATATCCGGCATCAATTGTAAATCAACTGACAGCCATGTTCGGGGATGGAATTTTCAATCTTGCAGAAGACAGGAATATTCTTTTTTATTCTTCTACGCCAAAATCCGCATATTTTAATTATGTGAGAAATTTTGGTAATGAAGATAAATATACCGCAAGTCTGAAAGACGTTTTGTGTCAGGACGAATATTATAATTCTAAAATTGAATATCTGAATGAGGTGGCTGGAGAAAAGGATTTCCATATAGAAAATACTGAACTTGTAAACAGACTTTATTCTGATAAGCTTAAAATTTCTGCTACCGGATTTGAAGAGTTTAATCTTTGCCACTTTAAGTTTTTCTGCAATACAGGTCTTAAACTCAGGGCAAAGAAAAAGCGTGAGATAGGAAATCTTGAACAGGGGAATCTGGTTCATATCTGTCTTGAAAAAGTGGTAAGCTCCTGTAAGGATAAGAAGGAATTTGACAGCCTGACGCAGGAAAGAATTTCTGCGATTATAAACGATTGTTCAGAAAAATATCTGTCTGAAAATCTTGGCGAATCAGTAAAGGAATCTCCGAGAGTTATAAGCAATGTTGAAAACATTAAGGAAAATATTCTGAAAATTATTCTGCATCTTCAGGAGGAACTCAGACAGTCTGAATTCCGTCCGGTGGAATTTGAATTTAATATAAATAAAAATAATCTTCCGGTACTGAAAGCTGATAACGGGATAGAAATAATTCTGCGTGGATTTATAGACAGAGTTGATATTTATGAAAATGAAAAAACAGGGGAAAAATATATAAGGGTTATAGACTATAAAACCGGAAAGCTTGGAAAAAAGGCGTTTTCGATTTCGTCCCTTCTGTATGGTATAAATATGCAGATGCTTATATATCTCTTTACTGTAACCGAAAGTGGGAACAAATATCATGGCTATGCCCCTGCCGGAGTTTTGTATATGCCTTCCGGAGAGATTGCGTGTACCCGTGAACGCAATGATAAGAGCAGCCTTGAACAATATTTGAATTCTCATTGCAGAATGACAGGTGTTGTCCTGAAAGAACGTTCTGTTCTGAATGCTATGGAAAAGGATATACTGGGAGTTTATATTCCTGCAAAGCTTATTGCAAAGGATACAGGCTCAGGAGAGCCTTTGCTCAATAAAGTTGGTTCATCGTGCTTTGATTCAAAACAGTTTCAGAATCTCAGAAAGTATACACGAAAACTTATGGAAAATCTCTGTCTTGAACTTTACAGCGGAAATATTTCAGCTAATCCGCTTGTTATAAAGAATTCTGCTCCCTGTGATTACTGTGATTACTGGTCGGTCTGCGGAAATGAATCCTGTGAACGCTGTCATGAAGTGGTTGCCGATTCGGAAGATAAGCTCATGGAAATATTGTCATCTGATGAAACTGAAAGGAAAGAATAAATGCCTGTTATAATAAACCAGATTAAAGGAAAGCTTGATGAGAGCGAAGATTCCATTGTAAAAAAAGCACTGAAATATGCCGGAGTGAAAAAATCCGATATATTAAATTATGGTATAAATAAAGTTTCGCTTGATGCCAGACATCAGGATAATATACATTTTGTGTATTCGGTTTTTGTAAATGCTGCAAGTGAAAAAACTGAGCTTAAAATGGCAGAAAAACCGGATTGCCGTTATGTGAGAAACAGTAATTTTACTCCTGAAATTTCCGGCAGAAACAAAGAGGGAGAGATAGTTATTGCAGGGTTTGGTCCGGCAGGAATGTTCTGCGGACTTGTTCTTGCTGAATATGGTTATAAACCATTGATACTCGAAAGAGGAAAATCAGTTGATGAGCGTGTGGAAAGTGTAAAAAAATACTGGCTAGGCGGAGAACTGGATACAGAGAGCAATGTTCAGTTCGGAGAAGGCGGAGCAGGAACATTCTCAGATGGTAAACTTACCACAAGAATAAACGATCCGCTTTGCAGATATGTTCTGGAAAAATTCGTGGAATTCGGTGCGCCTGAAGAAATTCTTGTGAAGGCTAAACCGCATATCGGAACGGATAATCTCAGAAATATTGTAAAAACGTTGAGAGAACATATAATTTCTCTTGGAGGAAGAATATTATTTGATTCCAGACTTGATGACATGAAAACAGACAATAACAAAGTCAGCAGAATCATCTGTAACGGGAATGAGATTAAAACAGATGCAGTTGTTCTTGCGGTCGGACATTCGGCAAGAGATACATTTTCCATGCTCGCAGATCATGGTGTGTTTATGCAGCCAAAGCCGTTTTCTGTTGGTGTAAGAATTGAACATAGGCAGGAAGATGTTGACAGAAGCCTTTATGGAAAATATGCAGGAAATCCGAAACTTCCTGTGGGGGAATATCAGCTTTCGCATCGCCGTAAGGATGGAAGATGTGTTTATACTTTTTGTATGTGTCCGGGCGGACATGTCGTTCCGGCGGCAAGTGAAGAAAACACTGTTGTAACAAACGGCATGAGTGAATTTGCCCGTGACGGAAAAAATGCCAATGCAGCAATGGTGGTTTCAGTTTCTCCTGATGATTTCGGCGGAGGTGTTTTAGACGGCGTGGACTTTGCACGTTCTGTTGAGAAGAGAGCGTAGTAGATCATGCCGAT
>USJI01000135.1 GCA_900554975.1 uncultured Ruminococcus sp.
GTAACCGATATTGTAATCTTTCAGAACCGTAAAGCATGACGTATTATCAGGTCTTGTGTGACTGAACTGTTCTGTTATCTCCTCTGCCCTGAGCATAGCGGCATCTGTAAGCGTTTCGTTGAGCGTTACCGGTGCTACACCGTCTTTTGCCCTTTCCTCGTTTACCAGTTCCACGATACGCTCGATTTTATCACGATATTCGCTCGATGAAGCAACCGCTTCTGCCTTTATCTCAGGATAAGCAAATGGAACAGCCGCACTGCCGAATACAAGGGTTAATGCACACGCCGCTGAAACCGCCGTACTGAGAATTCGCTTAAAAATACCCATATAATTTCCTCCCGTTTATTATTTTATAATTTTATTTTATCATCTAATTTAATTCTTGTCAATAAACAAGGTTATAATTCAGTTATTTCTGCAAATTTTGATAAATCTTCTTGCATATTCCTTTATTTTGGGTTATAATAAGAGATAGTTTTAATGAAATTCTGATTAGATTTATGGAGATTTGATATGAAAGATGGTTTTGTAAAAACTGTATGTGCTTCTCCTTCGCTTAAAGTGGCTGACTGCGAATATAATGCTCAGCAGATTATTGAAATGACAGATAAAGCATATGCTGAGGGTGCTGTAATATGTGCGTTTCCGGAGCTCTCTCTGACGGGATATACCTGCGGCGACCTCTTTTTTCAGACTGCCCTTCTGGAGAGTGCTCTGGCGGCACTTAAAAGAATCATAAAGCATACTGCGGACTATAACATGGTAAACGTTGTCGGTCTGCCATACTGTCATGAAGGAAAGATATATAACTGTGCAGCGGTTATTAACAAAGGGAAACTGCTCGGTCTTGTAACCAAAAAGAATATCCCGAATTACTCGGAATTCTATGAAGCAAGGCATTTTACTCCGGGGATGAAAATTTCACAGGCAAAAATTTTTGGTTATGATGTCCCGATCGGCACAAATATGGTGTTCAGCTGTGAGGAAATGCCTGAATTTACTTTCGGTGCTGAAATATGTGAAGATCTCTGGGTTGCTGATTCTCCTTCGGTAATGCTCGCAAAGGAAGGTGCTAACCTTATCGTCAATCTTTCTGCAAGCAACGAAGTCATCGGAAAAGCCGATTACAGACGCACTATTGTAAAGGCACAGTCAGGAAGTCTTTTATGCACATATATGTATGCAAATGCCGGTACTGATGAATCCACAACGGATATGGTTTATTCCGGACACAGTATCATTTCTGAAAACGGTGCAATATCTGCCGAATCTGAAAGATTTGAAAATTCAATGATTTATTTTGACGCTGACCTGCAAAAAATCGAATCTGAAAGAAGACGCTCGAACACATTCCAGAAATCAACTCTTATGCAGAATGAAAAGTACACAAAAGTAAATTTTTCCATCACTTTGCATGACATTAATATACAAAACCATATTTCCCCTACACCTTTTGTACCGGGAAATAATACAGTAATTGATGAACGCTGTAAGGAAATATCCTCTCTCCAGATGTTCGGACTTATCAAAAGGCTGAAACATACCGGCTGTAAAACAGCAGTTATCGGTCTTTCAGGCGGACTTGACTCAACCCTTGCTCTTATTGTTACAGTAAATGCATTCCGGAAACTGGGTCTTGATACAAAGGGAATTATTGCTGTTACCATGCCTTGCTTCGGAACAACTAACCGCACCTACACTAATGCCTGCCGTCTGGCTGAAAATTACAACACAACTCTTATGGAAGTCAATATAAGGAAAAGTGTATTACAGCATTTTGAAGATATCGGTCAGAGTGAAGATGTGCATGACGTAACCTATGAAAATTCACAGGCAAGAGAAAGAACGCAGGTTCTTATGGATATTGCCAACAAAAAAGGTGGACTTGTAATCGGAACAGGTGACCTTTCCGAACTTGCCCTGGGCTGGGCAACATACAACGGCGACCATATGTCCATGTATGCGGTAAATGCATCTGTCCCGAAAACGCTTGTCAAGTATCTTGTAAGGTATGAGGCAGGTTGTTCTGAAGATAAGCTTAAAGCTGTTCTGGAGGATATTCTTGATACACCTGTTAGTCCTGAGCTTCTTCCGCCGGACGAAAACGGAACTATCTCACAGAAAACCGAAGACCTTGTAGGTCCTTATGAACTGCATGACTTCTTCCTTTACTATATGTTGAGATTCGGATTTTCGCCTTCCAAAATTTACAGGATTACAAATATTGCATTTAAAGATATGTATGATAGTGAAACTATACTGAAATGGGAAAAGATTTTTTATAGGCGCTTCTTTGCACAGCAGTTCAAGCGTTCATGCCTGCCGGACGGCCCGAAGGTCGGAACGGTTACACTTTCACCGAGAAGTGATTTCAGAATGCCGAGTGATGCATCTGCAAACATATGGCTCTCACAGCTTGAAAAAATAAAATGATGCGGTCTTTCCGCATTATACATAAATGGAGGAAAAACAAATGAATTACAAAGAAAGCTTTATTAAATTTATGGTCGAAAGCGGCGTTCTGACTTTTGGTGAATTTACTCTCAAGAGCGGCAGAAAAGCTCCGTATTTTGTAAATACGGGAAATTACAACACCGGTGCACAGCTTGCACGTCTCGGAGAATATTATGCACAGTGCATTCAGGAAAATGGCGTAAAAGCTGATACACTGTTCGGTCCTGCATACAAGGGAATTCCTCTCGCAACAGCGTGCAGTATTGCTTTGTACAATAAGTACGGCGTTGAGGTAAACTATGCATTCGACCGCAAGGAAGCAAAAGACCATGGTGAAGGCGGAATTATCGTAGGAAAGAAATTCACAGACGGTGAAAAGGTTGCCATTATCGAAGACGTTATCACAGCAGGAACAGCTATAAGAACTGTTCTTCCGATACTCAAGGAACAGGCTGATGTTGACATTACAGCTCTTATTATCTCCGTTGACAGAATGGAAAAAGGCAAGGGCGAACTTTCAGCTGTTCAGGAAGTAAAGCGTGATTTCGGAATAAATGTTTACTCTATCGTAACTATGGAAGATATCATTGAAGCTATCAAAAATGATGTAATACCAGGAAAAGAATATCTGGACAAGATGATTGAGTACAGAAGTGTTTACGGCATCTGATAATAAATACATCCACATAAAAATTGAGACGAGCATTCACGCCCGTCTCATTTTGTATAAATTAGTTCCGAATAAAAAGGTAAAGGTGAAATAAAGTGCAGGTAAATTCGGCTTATCTTAATAATCATATTCCCGAAATTATAGATAATGAAAAACCGCTTGTTGTTACAAGCTGTGGCAATTACCGTATGAAAACAAGAGATGTTTTTGAAACAAGACGTGACAAGGGCAGAAAAGACTATCAGCTTCTTTACATTGCGTCGGGCAAATCCCACTTCTTCATTGACGGAAAAGAACATATCGTGACAGCCGGACATATGGTCATTTTCCATCCCGATGAACCGCAGCATTACAAATACTATAAGGAAGACCGTACTTCTGTATACTGGGTACACTTTACAGGTTCTCAAGTTGAAACAATCCTGGAACACTATAATATTATCAGAGGTGAAAAGATTATTTACAGCGGAACTTCTCCCGATTTTCAGTGGCTGTTCGGACAGATTATACAGGAGCTTCAGCTGTGCCGTAAGCAATATGACGAGATGCTGACACTACTTTTGCGTAATATTTTTATCCTGATAAGACGCAGTCTGGAAATTAATAAAAAATTCACTGATACAATGGAAAAGGAAGTTTCGTATGCTATTTATTATTTCAGGGATAACTTTAACAAGGAAATCAATGTTGATGAGTATGCACAGTCGCTGAATATCAGTGTAAGCTGGTTTATCCGCTGCTTCAGGCAGATTACGGGAATGACCCCTTTGCAGTATGTAATCAATCTTCGTATTTCCAATGCACAGATGCTCCTGGAAACTTCGGACTACACTATTTCCCAGATTGCTGAAAGTGTGGGATATGAAAATGCACTTTATTTCAGCAGACTTTTTCATAAGCAGACGGGTATTTCACCAAAGGAATACAGGAAAAAATCTAAACAATAATTCAGACAAAAGCACCGGGGTTAAACACTCCGGTGCTTGTTTTTTGTGATTTTAAATGCAATTTTTAATTATTTCACTTCAAATTATTATAGTAAAATACCGCCAGCTGAGTTCTGTCACGAAGTCCGAGTTTTTCAAGGATCGTACTCAGATAGTTCCTCACTGTCCCCTCACTCAGATAAAGCTCGGACGCAATTTCCCTGTTGCTGAGTCCATCAGCAACAAGTTCAATAATGTCACTTTCCTTTCTGCTTATGTCATATCTGCTTAAATCAAATTCAGCTGAATTTGATTTAAGCAGATAT
>USJI01000136.1 GCA_900554975.1 uncultured Ruminococcus sp.
AGTCAGTTTTTTATTATTCTCAAAAGGAGTTCCCGGAATAGGATTAAGCATATTCACAGGGATTGACTTTACATTGAGTTCACGGAGTGTAAATGCCATATCAACTCTGTCCTCGTTATTTTCGCCAAGACCCATAATACCACCGCTGCAAATATCAATACCTGCTTTCTGTGCGGCTTTTATAGCGTTTATTTTATCGCTGAATGTGTGCGTTGTACAGACGTTCGGAAAATTATTCTCTGAAGTTTCTATATTATTATGTATTCTTGCAACGCCTGCATCTTTCAGTTTTCTGTACTGTTCTTCATTCAGTAGTCCGAATGATGCACAGACGGATATATCAGTATTTTTTCTTATTTCACGGATAACATCACACATTATATCAACTTCCTTATCGTTAAGACGTCTGCCGGAAGTTACAATGGAAAATCTCAGCATACCCTGTTCCGCATTGTTCATAGCCTCTTTTACTATGCTTTCCTTGTCGAGCAGAGGATATTCACCTGCACAGGTATGATAGAATGATGACTGTGAACAGAATTTACAGTTTTCTGAACATTTGCCGCTTTTGCCGTTTACAATTGTGCAGATGTCGAAATTGTTGGAACAGAATTTTTCCCTTATTTCATTTGCGGCACTGCAAAGTTCGTCATAATCGACTTCCCATAGCTGCATAGCCTCTGCCTTATCAATAAGACCACCATTTAACACTTTTTCTTTTAAATCAGTAACAATACTCATTATAATAGCTCCTTAAAAAATAATTCAAGAAAATTATATCACAGAGGGGTTGGATTGTCAACCTTTCATACTGTTAAGGGTGACGAATATCGGCAGCTTTCCTGAAATCATTTCATATAATAAATAAGGGGAGGTATGGATTATGACATCTTGTGAACTGACAGCGGCGATTACGGCTGTGGCAAATATGCTGGCTTCAAAACTCAGCGACAATGAACTTTCACTTCTTGGCGCAGTTTTTACACAACTGGGAGATACGCTTGAAACAATATCAGCAGGCAGAGTGTCCTGCGGATATCTTTGCTGTAACAATAAAAATGAGAATAACGGAGATATCGGGAGCATTTAAGAGGATATAAAGCATTATGCGAATCAGAAAGCTTTAAATTTACTGTGCGACAGAGCCGCATTTAATGAAAAACAGCCGAAACAGTTAAAAAAGGTTAAAAACATCAGTTTTTGACTGTTGTATTTTTAAACTTTATGTGTTAAAATATAAATGAGCTTAAAGCTTAAAACAAATGCGAATATTCAAAATATTTTGATGAAAGGAGAACCTTATGCTTGCACATCTGATTATCTGGGGCATAATTTTTGCCGTTATGGTAATTTTTGAGCTTGCGACATTTCAGCTGGTGTCAATATGGTTTGCGGCAGGTGCTGTCGGCGGATTTATTGCTGCACTATGTCATCTGAGCTTTGCAAATCAGCTTCTGATATTTGTTCTTGCGTCACTTGTTCTGCTTGCAGCTACAAGACCACTGCTGAAAAAAGTTTCCATAGGTAAGGCACAGGCTACAAATGCAGACCTTGATATCGGCAAAACTGCTTCTGTTATCGAAGAAATAAACAATGAAACTGGTACAGGCAGAGTAAGGATTAACGGCGTGGACTGGAAAGCTGTTTCAGAAAACGAAACAGTTATACCGGAAGGGAGCATAGTTGTTGTCAGAGAAGTTGCCGGAGCAAAGCTTATAGTTTCCCTGAGCAAAGAAACAGCAGGAAGTTTGTGAAAAAATGATTGGAGGATATTATGCCATATATTATTTTAGGATTAATTATTTTTGTTATTATTGTTATTGTTACCCGAATCAAAATTGTACCTCAGGCACAGGTCTACATAGTAGAGCGTCTGGGCACATTTTACGCACAGTGGACAACCGGTCCGCATTTTCTCATACCGTTCCTTGACAGGATTTCCAAAAAGGTTTCCATAAAGGATCAGATCGTTGATTTTAAACCACAGTCAGTTATTACAAAGGATAACGTTTCCATGCAGATAGATACTGTTGTGTTTTTCCAGGTTACTGATGCAAAACAGTATGCTTACGGTGTTGAACGCCCTATTGCGGCAATTGAAAACCTTTCCGCTACAACACTCAGAAATATAATCGGTGAAATGGTTCTTGATGAAACACTTACATCAAGAGACAGAATCAATAAGCAGATAACAGCTATCCTTGACGAAGCTACTGACAGATGGGGTATCAAGGTAAGCCGTGTTGAGCTGAAAAACATTATTCCGCCAAGAGAAATTCAGGAATCAATGGAAAAGCAGATGAAGGCTGAACGTGAAAGCCGTGAAAAGATTCTTCTTGCAGAAGGTGAAAAGAAGTCAAAGATTCTTGTTGCAGAAGGTGAAAAGGAATCACAGATTCTTCGTGCGGAAGCAGCAAAGGAAACAGAAATTCTCAGAGCACAGGCTGAAAAGGAAGCTATGATACTTCGTGCAGACGCTGTAAGAGAACAGAAAATCCTTGAGGCTGAAGGTGAAGCCAAGGCTATTGAGGCTGTTCAGAATGCACTTGCAGACTCCCTTGTAAAGCTGAATGAGGCTGCACCAAGCGATAAAGTTCTTACACTCAAATCACTTGAAGCATTCGGCAAAGCGGCTGACGGCAAAGCTACAAAGATTATTATCCCAAGTGAGATACAGGGTATTGCAGGACTTGCGGCTGGTTTAAAACAGATTGTAACAGACGAAACCCCTGAAAAATAATTTTATAATGGAACTTGCAGAGAGCGGTGAAAAATCCGCTCTTTATTTTTTGCAGTAAAACGGATTGAAATTTCTTTCTGAAAAATGAATAAAAATGTGTAATTGAAAAATAATACTATTGTAACACGATAAATTCAGGAGGAATGTTTATGGAACTTAAAGGAAGTCAGACACATATAAACCTTTTAAAAGCATTCGCAGGAGAAAGTCAGGCGAGAAACCGTTATGAATATGCGGCGGAAACAGCAAAAAACCAGAGCCTTCATGTTATTGAAGCTGTTTTTAAGTTTACCGCTGACCAGGAAAAACAGCATGGAAAAATATTTTATAATTTTCTTAAAGAACTGTCCGGAGAGAATATCCGGATAGACGGCGGTTATCCTGTTGATATTTATGATGATGTAATAAAGCTTCTGCGTTCGGCGGAGCATAATGAATTTGAGGAGTTTGAACCTGTTTATCCGGATTTTGCAGCTATTGCAAATCAGGAAGGTTTTCAGAATATCGGAAGTAAATTCAGTCAGATAGCGAAAATAGAAAAAACTCATGGAGAAAGATTTGCAATGTTTGCAGAATTTATGCAGCAGGGCAGACTTTTTGTTTCAGATGTTGAGGAGGAATGGCTTTGCCTGAATTGCGGATATGTTCATAAGAGTTCGGAAGCGCCTAAGTCATGTCCGGTATGCAGTCATCCTCAGGGATATTTTGTACGTCTGAAACTTGCTCCGTTTACAGGAAAGCTGGTGTAAAATATGGGGATAAGAATTGAATATGTAAAAGGTTATGAGGTACTGGATTCAAGAGGAAATCCTACAGTAAGGGCAGAAGTCCTTTTGTCAGACGGAAGTGTCGGTGCGGCTGTTGTTCCGTCCGGAGCATCGACAGGAATGTATGAAGCGGCAGAACTTCGTGACGGCGACAAAAAAAGATACAACGGAAATGGTGTTACAAAGGCGGTAAGAAACATCAACAGCGAAATACGCAAAGCTGTGAAAGAAGCAGGAACCATTGATCAGAGCCTTATAGACAATATGCTTATCAATCTTGACGGAACTGAAAACAAATCAAGGCTTGGGGCAAATGCGGTTTTAGCAGTTTCCCTTGCTCTTGCAAAGGCATCTGCGGCACATTACAGAATGCCGCTTTACAAATATATCGGCGGAGTATCGGCGAATGTAATGCCTGTTCCTATGATGAATATTTTAAACGGGGGAGCACACGCCTCAAACAATATTGATATACAGGAATTTATGATAATGCCGACAGGAGCATCTACATTCGCAGAAGCACTGAGAATGGGAACAGAAGTCTATCACAGCCTTAAATCAGTTCTGAAGAAGAAAGGATTGTCAGTGGCTGTCGGAGATGAAGGCGGTTTTGCACCTGACCTTAACTCTGATGAAGATGCAATAGAATGTATCCTTGATGCGATTGAAGCGGCAGGATATAATATGGATTCTGTAAAAATTGCACTTGATGCGGCAAGCAGTGAATGGTACAAAAACGGTAAGTATCATCTCCCGAAACGTGGTGTGGTTTATGAAACAGATGAACTCATATCATACTGGGAAAAGCTTGTTTCAAAGTATCCGGTTGTGTCGATAGAGGA
>USJI01000137.1 GCA_900554975.1 uncultured Ruminococcus sp.
CTCCGCTTTGAGCATGGTCTATGCGGTTTATGACATTGCCGATATCATGGAGCATACCCGCTATCCTTGCAAGCTCAACTGTTCTTTCATCATAGCCCAGTTCTGTCAGAATCATACCTGCATTCTGTGCCACAAGCTCAACGTGTGCAAACGAATGCTCCGTATAGCCCTGAACCTCAAGAGCGTGATCGGCACGTCTGATATATTCCATTATATCAGGATTTTGCCTTATATATTTATATGTTACAATACTTGACATTTTAATTTGCCTTTCAGAAGTTTATTTCACAAATTCAGAGCTTTCAAAGTACACATTATACCATACGAGGAAAGCGTAGATAGTCCATATTTTTCTGCTGTTATCGGCTTTTCCGTTTCTGTGGTCATCAAGAAGTTTAACTATGAGGTCGGTATTGAAAAATTTCTGTGCGGCATTGCCGGTAAAGCTTTTCTTTACTTTGTTGTAGTATTTGTCCTCCCTGAGCCATACTCTTATCGGAACAGGGAAACCGAGCTTTTTCTTGGCAGCTGTTTTGGCTGTCTGCGGAGGAGTGTCCTTTTTAGCGGCAAGACGCATAGCGTATTTTGTGATATATTTTGTTGTTGAATTTGAGCTTGGCTTGTGTACAACCCTGTATCTTCTCGGTATCTGTTCAGCAAGTGCCATTATCTCCTTGTCAAGGAAAGGTACACGAAGTTCAAGTGAATTTGCCATACTCATTTTGTCGGCTTTGAGAAGAATATCTCCTGTCATCCAGAGGTGCAGGTCGAGATACTGCATTTTCGTTACATCGTCCTTGCCCTTTACCTTATCATAGAAAGGTTTTGTTATAACAGTCGGGTCAGGGGCATTTGTCTTTATTTTAAGGAGTTTCTTTCTTTCTTCAGGAGAGAACATATAGGCGTTTCCGATAAATCTTTCTTCAACATCCCTGCCCTTTCTGATAAAGAAGTTTACACCACGGTGTGCAGGAAGTTTTCCGGCAATTTTTCCGATCCCTCTTTTCAGACCTCTCGGAAGTTTGTCATAGGCTGTGCCGTCCGGATCGCTGTATACATTGTATCCGCCAAAGATTTCATCAGCTCCTTCACCGGAAAGAACAACCTTTAATTTTTCAGATGCCAGATTGCATACGAAATAAAGTGCAACAGCGGAAGGGTCAGCAAGCGGTTCGTCCATGTGATACTGGATTTTGGAAAGTGAACCCCAGTATTCTTCCGGAGTAATAACCTTGCTTGTGTTTTCCTTGCCGATAGCTTTTGAAAATTCCTTTGCCCAGCCTATTTCATTGTATTTTTCATCGTTGCCGAATCCGACTGTGAAAGTCTTGTCAACATCAGCAACAGCTGCAACATAGCTTGAATCAACACCGCTTGACAAAAAGCTTCCGACTTCAACATCGGCTATCTTGTGCGCTTCAACAGAATTATGGAATGTGTCAGAAATTCTGTTTACCCACTCATCAAGGTCAGGTTTTTCATCTGCGTTAAATTTAATTTCCCAGTAGCGTTCAATTTTCAGGTTGCCGTTCTTATATGTGAAACAGTGTGCGGCTGGAAGCTTGAAAACGTTTTTGAAAAATGTTTCGTTCTGAGGAGAATACTGGAAAGTGAGATAGTTTTCAAGTGCGTCCTCATTAAGTACTTTTTTGAAATGCGGGTGTGGAAGAAAACTCTTTATCTCAGAGCCAAATAAAAAGCTTTCGCCGGAGAGAGAGTAGTACAGCGGTTTGATACCGAAGAAATCCCTTGCACCGAAAAGTTCCTTTGTGTTTTTATCCCAGATGACGAATGCGAACATTCCACGGAGCATATTGAGAAGATCCTTGCCGTATTCCTCGTATCCGTGGAGAAGAACTTCGGAGTCGGTTTTTGTCTTGAACTTATGACCGGCCTGTACAAGCTTTTCACGAATTCCCTGATAGTTGTATATTTCGCCGTTGAACAGCAGAACCTTTGAGCCGTCCTCGTTCAGTATCGGCTGATCGCCCTGTGCAAGGTCAATGATGCTCAGACGGCGGAATCCCAAGGCAATACCCTCGTCAATGTAAGTACCGCCTGAATCAGGCCCTCTGTGAATTATTTTGTTCATCATATTTTCCAGCACCTGGTTAGAGTTGTCTACAAAATTAGTAAATCCTACAAATCCACACATATATATTTGTCCCTCCGGTTTAGAATTTAGACTGTCTTCCTTATATTATACTATATGTTTGGAAACTTTGCAATAATTATGCTGATGAAATTTACAAAAACTCTTGCAAAAATTTTACTGTTGAGTTATAATGTTTTTAGTAGAATTTTAAAGAATAAAAAAAGAAAAAAATCAGAAAATATACAAGATGTTCCCGGAAGGGAAAATTTGAAGTTACAGGAGAAAAATATGTCGGGAAAACGGCGGAGAACATATATGTACGTCAAGAGTACAGCAGGACCTTTGATCAGATTCAGATTCAAGGTTGTTTTTATTGTATTTGTTCTTGTTACAGCACTATGCTTTCTTATATATATGACAGGTGCAAATTTCAGAACACACGGCGAAAGGGAAGGTGCAGTCCTCTGGGAATCACAGGCATCACAGGCATCACAGGCGGACGAAAGCAGCGGAGAAGAACAGACGGAAAGTGTTCAGCAGATTATCAATCCGGTTCCGGCTTCAGACCCTATGACGGAAACCTATTTTGGAAAGTGTGCATTTGTCGGGGATTCAATAACGGTCGGTCTTGCGGATTATCAGCTTGTGTCTTCAAAAAATGTTTTTGCAGAGATAGGTATGAACATCGAGAAGATAAATACAGAAAAGCTCCAGACAGCTGATTACGGCGAAACGACGGTTCTGGACGCACTCCAGCAGGCAAAGCCTGAGAATATCTACATAATGCTCGGAAGCAACGGCATAGCTTGGCTTTCAGCAGATGACATGATAGCTTATTATTCGGATTTTGTGGACAGCATAAAAGCTTCGCTTCCGGATTCAAAGATATATATTCTTTCGATACCGCCGGTAACGGCAGCAAGGGAACAGGCTGAAAATGAAGCCATTCAGAATTCGGATATAGACAGCTATAATTCAAAGCTTCTGAAACTTGCCGACAGCAAGGAGCTTTATTACGTCGATATAAATACAGCCTTAAAGGGCAATGACGGAAAGCTTCCTGAAAGTGATGCGGCTGAGGACGGAATGCATTTTCAGAAGGCAACTTACAGAGTTATGCTTAATTATATTTTATCACACGTTGCAAAATAATTTTTATAAAGGGGAATTTGTGTATGAACAGGATTTTAAAAAGGGCTGCCGGAGGATTTATGGCTGCATTTATGCTTTTTTCAGTAACCGGCTGTGGCAAGGACAACAGTGACGTAAAAGCATCGAAACCGCTGAAGGATATCACACAGGCTGTTATGGACTGCGGCATTGAGTTTCCGGAAATGGTTGATGTAAGCGAGGACAATTTTCAGTTCAGATACGGTGTAAGTGCAGATGATTATTCTGAATATTCTGTATGGTGGGCTGGTTCAGGCGGTGACGCTGATGAAATATGCATCGTGAAGGCAAAGGACGTTGAGAAGGTAAAGAAAGCTGTTGAGGGCAGAAAGGAAAGCCAGGAAAGTGTTTTCAAGGATTATGTTGAGGAACAGTATAACAAGCTCTGTGATTCATCTGTAAAGACAAAGGGCGATTATGTTTACTGGGTCTGCACCAATGATGACAAAAAGGCTGAGGATACACTTTTATCATATTTTGAATAAGAATTTATACTGTCGGGCGATCGTCCGGCAGTTTTGCATAAGTGAAAGGAAATTATATGAAAATTACACTCAGAGCAGCAGAGGGAAAAGATACCCAAAGTCTGCTTGGCATATATTCTTATTATGTGAAAAATACGGCGATAACTTTTGAATATGATGTGCCGTCTGTGGAGGAGTTTGAAAGCCGTATAAATCATACTCTGCAAAAATATCCTTATATAATAGCGGAATCAGACGGAGAAGCTGTCGGATATGCATATGCAGGGGTTTTCAAGGACAGGGAAGCCTATGAGCGGAGCGTTGAGACATCAATATATGTGAAAAACGGACTTTCCGGAAACGGTATAGGAAAAAAGCTTTATTCTGCACTGGAAGAACTGCTGAAAATGCAGAATATATGCAATCTTTATGCGTGTATAGGCTATCCTGAAAAGGAAGATGAGTATCTTACAAAAAACAGTGTTTATTTTCATGAAAAACTTGGCTACAGAATGGTGGGAGAGTTTTATAAGTGCGGATATAAATTTGACAGGTGGTATAATATGGTCTGGATGGAAAAATTCATCGGAGAACATATCGGGAATCAGC
>USJI01000138.1 GCA_900554975.1 uncultured Ruminococcus sp.
CCGCCGAAACAACTGAAACTACAACAACAGTTGCAGCAGATGATGAAAATACAGATTCTGATGCAGAAGAAACAACTGCTGCTGAGGACAGCGAAGAAAATGCTTCTGAAACAACAACTGTAACAACTAATGCTCCGGAAGAAGAGACAACCACTGAAACAACTACAACAACAAGTCCTTACGCAAATGAAAAAATTATTGCTGTTGTAACTACTGACAAGGATACAAAGGAAGAAGATGTAACATACACTCCTTCAAAAACCTTCTATGACTGGGTTTACAACACAGCAAAAACAGGCGTTCCGGAAATTGTAAAAGATGATGATACTATCTATGTTGCTGTAAGACTTGACATAACAGAACGTATGACAGATGACGACCTCTGGTCAAGCAGTAATATCGAAAGTGCAAGATTCTCAATGTTCTCCGATGACTTGCAGGATAAGCTTGATGAATGGGTTGCTGAATATGAAGTTGTCAAGAATAAAAAGGCACTCAAAAGATATGATCCGTTTGATATCAAATCAAGCTCCGGCTCACAGTCATAAATAAAAAATATGGACGGGATTTTAAAATCCCGTCCTTTTTTGTTTACATCGGTTATTATTCACCAAGTCTTATCATTTCATCTATGCAGACACAGGCTTTCCTGATTTTTTCATCAGACATCTTAATTTCAAATGCCTTTCCGTCATCAAGATGCTGAAGTGTTTTATAAACATCCATAAGAGTTGTAAGCTTCATATTCGGACAAAGTATTTTCTTTGAAAGGTAATAAAATTCCTTTTCAGGACATTTATACTGCAAATGCTCGGTAATACTCATTTCTGTACCGATTATAAATTCCTTATGGTCTGATTCTATGGCATATTTCATAATTCCGGAAGTTGAGCCTACATAATCAGCCGCCTCAACAATCTCCGGACGACATTCAGGATGCACAAGCACCAGAGCGTCAGGATGCTGTTCCTTTGCCTTTTTCAGATCGTGTATTGTAACAGATGCATGAACCGGACATCCGCCCTGTAAAAGCTTTATGTCCTTGTCAGGAACCTGTTTCTGAACATAACTTCCGAGATTGCAGTCAGGAATAAACAGTATCTTATCATTTTCTATTCTGCTTACAATCTTTACCGCAGTTGCAGAAGTCACACATACATCACAGACTGTTTTAAGATCAGCTGTTGTGTTTATGTAGGCAACAACCGTTCTGTCCGGCTCCATTGCCTTTACCTGACTTATAAGGTCACGGTCCATCTGTTCAGCCATAGGACATCCTGCACCGGAGTTTGCAAGAAACACTCTCTTGTTCGGTGAAAGCATTTTAACAGTTTCAGCCATAAAATGCACACCGCACATGATAAATGTATCACAGTCATGCTTTGTTGCGGCAACGCTCAGTGCGTATGAATCACCTGTTTCATCAGCAATTTCAACGATTTCCTTTGCCTGATAGGAATGCGCAAGAATAACCGCATTTTTTTCTTTTTTCAGTTTCAGAATTTCATTCTGTATATCCTGTATGTTTTTCATAATTCCTCCTGAAATTATATGATTTTATTCAGAATCTTCCTTATCGGAAGATTTTTTTTCATCGTTTTCACTTTCTGTTTTTTCTGATACTTTTTCAAACTTCTGCTTTTCCTTCTTAACTATCTTTCCAAGGGTTTTCAAGTCAAATTTCTTTGCAGCCTTTGCATTTTCGGCATCTGATATCTCATAGTTTTCAAGGCTTTTAGCATTCAGTTCCCTGTAATATCCGGTAGATACCGGAAGCTTTTTCTTTGCAAGTTTTGTATTGACTGCTTCCCTGAATATACTGTAAAGCACAGCAAACAGCGGAACAAACGCAATCATTCCTGCAAATCCGAATAATCCGCCGCCGACAAATATAGCAAACATTATCCAGAAAGCTGAAAGTCCGAGCGAATTTCCGAGTATCTTCGGACCGAGAATATTTCCGTCAAACTGCTGAAGCAGGAATATAAATATGATAAATATAATCGTTTTTTCCGGAGATGTCAGAAGTATAAGAAGTCCGCTTGGTATCGCACCGATAAAAGGTCCGAAAAACGGAATCATGTTTGTTATTCCGACAATAACGCTTATAAGCATAGCATAGTTTTCAAGTCCCATAAAATTCATTCCGACAAATGTTATAACACCTATGATGAATGAATCCAGTGCCTTTCCCGAAATAAAATGAGCAAATGTGTGGTTGGTCTTGGAAGCTATCCTGAGTATCGTATTTCTTCTTTTTTCTGAGAAAAACGCATAAATTATCTTTGTTGACTGTGCAATAAAGATTTCCTTGCTGTAAAGCAGATATATTGAAACGACAATACCGAGCAGACAGTCTTTAAGCCCAAGTATCAGCGACCATGCACTTCCCGTCAGATTTGCCACAAGACCGTCTTTTGCAAGGAGTTTGTCTATCATAGGCTCAAGACGGTTTACGCTGTCGAGAATAACGTTCTGAACGTTGTCAAATTCATTGTTAAGAAAATCATATATTTCCGGATTTTTTTCAAGTATAGAACTTATCTTGTTCGTGAAGTACATCTGAAGATTATTCATATATGAAGGGACGCTTTTGAAAAACGTTTCAAGTGTTCCCAGAATTTCCGGAACAATAGTACCGATTATTGCAACGATAACACCAAGCATTATCACAAGAGCAAATGCAATTGAAGCTGCTCTGGTAAGTGCGGGGTGTTCCCTTTTACGACAGACAAGTTTTTTCAGCGGTTTTTCAAAGGCAACCATAATGGGATTCAAAAGATAAGCTATTACAAGCCCCCAGATAATCGGCGAAAGAACCTTGAATATTTTATGGAAGTAATATATAAATGTGCTGTATTTG
The DNA here is from genome assembly GCA_900554975.1 of uncultured Ruminococcus sp. Taxonomy (GTDB): domain Bacteria; phylum Bacillota; class Clostridia; order Oscillospirales; family Ruminococcaceae; genus Porcipelethomonas. The sequence continues at coordinate 2,864 of USJI01000138.1, forward strand.
AACACAAGTGCGACCAGCAAAAGACAGACTGCAAAAACAATAACGCAGTAAGCCGCTATGGTATTGTGCCTTGGATTAAAATTAAACTTTCTCAAAATAAATTCTCCCGAACTTCATCTCAGATTTTTTATACAATATTTATTATACTTCATTTCCGGCAAAAATGGAATAGTTTTTTCAAATATTTTTTATAAATCTGTTCCGGAATTACTATAAACTGCCCGTAAGAATAATAATCGTGTTAAATTCCTTCAAAATTTGAAAAAACACTTGATTCTGATCGAAAAATGTTATATAATAAATGCATATGCTGTATTAAGGTTGATTCAATCACCTTAAACGAAAGGAGTAATTATATGATTTATTCTAATGAAGTAGAAAACATGTGTCCTGTCAGACAGGGCGTTGCTCATGGCGCAGCTCCGATTCCGGAAGAAGCTAAGTGGGTAAAGGCAACACAGATCACTGATATTTCAGGATTTACACATGGTGTGGGCTGGTGTGCTCCTCAGCAGGGTACTTGCAAGCTTACTCTCAATGTAAAAGAAGGCGTTATTCAGGAAGCTTTAGTTGAAACAATCGGTTGTTCAGGTATGACTCATTCAGCTGCTATGGCTGCTGAAATTCTCCCTGGCAGAACAATTCTTGAAGCTCTCAATACAGACCTTGTCTGTGATGCTATCAACACAGCTATGAGAGAACTTTTCCTCCAGATCGTTTACGGTCGTTCACAGAGTGCATTCTCTGAAGACGGTCTTGTAATCGGTGCAGGTCTTGAAGACCTTGGTAAGGGACTTCGTTCACAGGTTGGTACTATGTATGGTACTCTTGCAAAGGGACCTCGTTACCTCGAAATGACAGACGGTTACGTTACAGGTCTTGCTCTTAACGAAGACGATGAAATCATCGGCTATCAGTTTGTAAACTTCGGCAAGATGATGGACTTCATCAAGGGCGGCGATGATGCAAACACAGCTTTTGAAAAGGCTAAGGGTCAGTACGGAAGAGTTGCTGATGCAGTTAAGATCATCGATCCGAGAAAAGAATAAGGAGGATTTGTAAAATGGCTTTATTTGAATCATATGAAAGAAGAGAAAAGCAGATTCTCGCTGTTCTCGAACAGTATGGCATCAAGACAATTGAAGAATGTGCTGATGTCTGCAAGGCTAAGGGTCTTGATATTTACAAACTGGTTGAAGGTATTCAGCCTATCTGTTTTGAAAATGCTAAGTGGGCTTACACAGTAGGCTGTGCTATTGCTATCAAGAAGGGCTGCACAAAGGCTGCTGACGCTGCTGCTGCTATCGGCGAAGGTCTTCAGGCTTTCTGTATTCCTGGTTCTGTTGCTGACCAGCGTAAGGTTGGTTTAGGTCATGGTAACCTCGGAAAGATGCTTCTTGAAGAAGATACAGAATGTTTCGCATTCCTCGCAGGTCACGAATCTTTCG
>USJI01000139.1 GCA_900554975.1 uncultured Ruminococcus sp.
GGTTCTTTTTATTTTCATAGCCTTGTATCAGATTGACAAAAAATGCAAAAAATGATATTATAGTTATAATAATCAGGAACAAAAAATACGGGAAAAGAGCGAAAAAATGAAAAAGCCATTAAGATTTTATATTTCAGTAATCGGTGCTAAGATTCTGATAAAACTCATGCGTCTTATGCACAAAAATGCAACAAACCTTCCGGGGGAACTTATGCTCATATTCTATCCGGATCTTCTGAAGCATTTTGATATGCCCGAAAATGTGATTGCCGTTACAGGAACAAACGGTAAAACAACAGTTTCCAACATGATAGGAAACATTCTCACAAAAAACGGCTATGACATTATAAACAACAGCTTCGGCGGAAACGTTGATACAGGTATTGCTTCACTTCTGCTTGATAACTGCACATTAAGCGGAGGTTTCAGAAAAAATACAGCCGTTCTCGAAGTAGATGAACGAAGTGCGGCAAGAGTTCTTCCGAACATAAAGCCAGACTGGCTCGTCTGCACAAATCTTCAGCGTGATTCCATGAAAAGAAATGCACACACTGAATTCATTTTCAATGTATTAAACAACAACATTCCGGAAAAGACAAAGCTTATCTTAAACGGCGATGACCTTATAAGCGGACGCCTTGCAATAAACAACAAAAGAACTTATTTCGGCATTGAACAGCTCAAAGACGAACATCCTACCCTTGACAACATAATCTGTGATATTGTAAACTGTCCTGTCTGCGGAAACAAGCTTGAATTTTCCTTCCGCCACTACAACCATATCGGACGTGCAAAATGCAGCTGCGGTTTCTGTTCACCTGAGATTGATTTCGATGTTGTGGCATCTGAAAACGGTCAGGCTGTGATAATGCATAACGGTCAGGAGGAAAGATACAACCTCCCGAATAACAGAATCACCGACCTTTACAATACAGCCGCTGCTGTAACATTTTCAAGGACATTCGGACTTTCCTATGAACAGGTTTCAAGTGCCATGTCAGAAACAAAGGTTGTAAAATCGAGGTATGACAGTTTTGAAGTCAACGGAAAGGAAGTTATCATTTCTCTTGCAAAAGGTCAGAATCCTGTTGCTGTTTCCGGCGTATGCGATTTTGTAAGGCATGAAAGCGGAAACAAGGCTGTTATTATGATACTTGAAGATTTTTATGACGCAAAGCGTACTTCTGAAAATATTGCATGGATATATGAAACAGACTTTGAATTCCTGAAAGGTGACGATGTAAAGCAGATAATTGTCGGTGGAAAACGTGCTGATGATTATATGGTAAGACTTCTTATCGCAGGAGTTGACAGAAACAAAATATTCTGCTGCCGCAATGAAACAGATACAGTAAGTTTTCTTAAACCTGAGCTTTTCGACAAGCTTATTATAATGTATGACCTGTTTAATGTGGTATCGCTCAACAACATAAAGAATCAGCTTAAAGAAAGAACGGAGGACGCAGAGAAATGAGCATTATAATTGAAGAACTCTTTCCGGAAGTCTGTAATCTTTTCGGAGATATGGGAAATATGCGTTATCTGAAACTTTGTCTTCCCGATGCAGAATTTATTGAAACTGCACTCAATGACAAGCCATATTTTGCAGAACATGATGTAAACATGGTATATCTCGGTCCTATGACGGAAAACACTCAGGAACAGGTAATCCACCGCCTTGAACCATACAAGGACAGAATAAAGGAACTTATCCGCAAAAATGTTGTTTTTCTTGCCACAGGAAATGCTCAGGAAATTTTCGGAATGAGCATAACCGATTCCGGAAAGGAAATAAAATGTCTTGAAATATTCGACTTCAAGGCAAAAAGAGATATGATGCACCGTTTCAGCGGACTTGTCCTCGGAAATTACGGCGACCTCGAAATGGTGGGATTCCGGGCACAGTTTACAAGGGGTTATCTCGGAAATGGTCTGAAACCTTTCGTTAATGTTGTAAAAGGTGACGGTATGAACTCCGAAAGCAAGGCTGAAGGTTTTGTTGTAAACAATTTCTACGGAACTTATATTTTAGGCCCTCTGCTTGTTCTTAACCCGTATTTTACAAAAAGGCTTATTAAACAGATTTGTGGCGAGGAACGTACTCTTGCGTTTGAGGCAGAATCCATAAAGGCATATAACACAAGACTCGAAGATTTCAAGGACAGTCATGTGGGTATTCACTGATGAAAAAGCTTATCCCTCTTATTCTTTACCCATACGCATACATCATATTAATGATATTATATATCCCGATAGCCTATGCCGCAGGTTTGCAGAATCCGGATAAAAACGGACTCTTCTTTGCAATAATAATGCTGGTTGCAGCTATATACAATATTTATGTAATTGTAATATCAATATATAATGCAGTAATCACTTCAAAATTACAGTTCAGCGTGACTGATGCAGCAAAAAGGAATCTGATAATAAAAGGCTGTCAGATTCCCGCTTATATTTTTCATTTTATTCTTGCCTTTTTAGGTCTGCTTATGAGTGTCTTTGGAATCGGACTTATTATGTGGGCATTCATAATAGATGTACTCACAATATATTTCAGCGGAATAAGCTCAATCGGCTGTGCTGTAAGGCTATGCAAAGAAAAGCAGATTTCAAAATTTGCTGCAGTTTTCCTTATAATCGGAGGTTTCATATTCTGTATTGACATTGTTGTCGCAATTGTTTACATGGTAAAATCGAGAAAAAATATATCAGCAAATTAAAAAGACCCGACATTGAATCGGGTCTTTTTTCATATTCATTTACTTTTATTTAGCAGCAAGAACTCTTGCAATAGCTGCTGCGTCACGAACATTGACTTTACCGTCTCCGTTGTAGTCAGCTGCTTCAGGCAAATCAGCTAAAGTTCCCTTTGCTGCTGATCTGGCAATCTGTGCCGCATCACGAACTGTTAACTTGCCGTCACCATCAGCATCACCTTTTCCATCAAATGGTGGCTCAGGATCTGGATCTGGCTCAGGTGTATACACAAGATATGTTTTCATTGTATCATAGTGTATTAATGCACAGCTGCAACGATATAAAGATGCAGACTCAACATTTTCATCAGCCTTTACAGCATCAAGTGAAATATAATGAGGAGTTTCTGAAAGGTCAGATGTGGATCTGTACTGAGTAGCTGTTGCCTTGTTAAATGTAATTCCCTCAAGACCTGCATATGAAGAAGGATCAAATGCATCATTTTCTTCCTTCAGATTTATAATCAGCTGGGCTTTCATACTATTTGATGTACTGAAACAGCCATGAGTATAATCATACTGCTTGCAGGCATTTGAGATTTTGCCGTTGCCATTTTCATCATAAAGTGACTTTGCCGCTTCATAAAGCTTGTTAAGTGTTTCCTCGTCCTTAACCTCAACCTCGTAAACATTTTCATCTGTTTCCGATTTAGTCAGAGTATAAGAATCATCAAGTCCGAGATATTCCGGAGTAATAGATTCATTTACCGGAATAACAGTATAACTGATTTTGAAATTACTTTTTCTTGATACTGAATCACCTGTTTGATTGTTGGAGTAAATGATATTTTCTCCGTCATCATAGATAATTGCATTACCGTTTCCAGCTGCAAATGCCGTCATGCTTAATGTTCCCAGTATAGCGGCTGAAGAAACAACTGCTAAAGATGAAATAAGTTTTTTCATAAATATCCGCTCCTTTAAATGCCAAATTTTGTTAATTATGCCACAATTAACCTTATGCTTATATTATAATGCATGGATACTGATTTGTCAAGCATTTTTGAATAAATTTTAGTTTTATCTTGTATAATATTCAGACCGCAGAATTTGCTATGTTGCACCTATATATATATATATATATTACAGTGCTTTACAAAACAAACACCCCCATACCTTGCGATGGTACGGGGGTGATTCTGACAGGAAATCCAGATTATGTGCAATCTGTTATTTCATATCTTTTTATATGGAAACCAACAAGTATTTCCGATTACTTGTTAGCAATTGCAGCCTGAGCAGCAGCAAGTCTTGCGATAGGTACACGGAATGGTGAGCATGAAACATAGTCAAGACCAATCTTGTGGCAGAATTCTACTGAAGATGGGTCACCGCCGTGTTCGCCGCAGATACCGCAGTGGAGTGTTGGGTTAACTGGCTTACCAAGCTTGAGAGCCATGTCCATAAGTTTACCAACGCCGTCCTGATCAAGCTTAGCGAATGGATCGTTCTCATAGATCTTAGCGTCATAGTAAGCACCGAGGAACTTACCAGCGTCATCTCTTGAGAAACCGAATGTCATCTGTGTAAGGTCG
>USJI01000140.1 GCA_900554975.1 uncultured Ruminococcus sp.
GAATTGTTGTGGTAAATAACGATGCGATTACAATTTCATCATCAAAAATTCGCAAAATGATAAAAAATAATGAAGATATATCTTGCTATTTAAACGGAAAAGTAGTAAAATATATTATACTGAAAAATCTGTATTCAAAGCAGGACTAATTTGATATTCGGAGGATCTGTATGCTTTCTTCAGAAGAAATGAAGGCCTTCCTGAAAGCAAGGCTTTCTAAAAAAAGATATAATCATTCTGTAAATGTTGCACATGAGGCAAAGAAGCTTGCAGCGTATCTCGGGGAAGATACCCGTAAAGCCTATACGGCAGGACTTTTGCATGATGTCTGTAAGGAAATCCTGCCGGCAGAACAGAAACAGATGATGCTTGAGGGAAATATGGAACTTTCTCCGGCTGAGCTTTCTGCAAGAGCTTTGTGGCATGGCCCTGCGGGTGCATATTTTATCGAGAAAGAGATGGGAATCAGGGACAGGGACATTATCAATGCCGTTCGTTTTCATACAGTCGGACGTTCGGGTATGTCACCGCTTGAAGAAATTGTTTATATGGCCGATCTTATTTCCGAGGACAGGGATTATAAGGATGTTGATAAAATGAGAAAGCTTGCCTATACTGATTTTCAGAGGGCGATGCTTGAGGCTTTTGCATTTTCAATTGAAAGTGTGATAAAAAAACAAGGCTATATCCCAAAATATACTTTAGATGCTTATAACCAGTATCTTTATGTATGTTCAGTCCAGAAAAAAGCCAAGGAGGAAAATGATGGCAAATAACAGTAAAAGACCCGGGAAACGCTCTGCAATGCAGCCGGTTAATCATGCAAAAACATCTGTGAAAAAGAAAAAATCGTCCGCTAAGGAAAAAATAATTATAGCTGTTTCAGTAGTTGCAGCGATAGTTATAATTGCGGTTATGGTTCTTAACATTCCGATAATACCTGTTGAAAGAACAAGAAACGGTGTTACATACACCGAGCATATTTCCATTATCCGCTGGGTAAAGGAACTCCAGCCTATGTCTGAGGTTGAGGGGCTTCTTTCCGCTGACCCGAACAGCTATGAACTTAACAGCGATGCTGATGGAGTGGATGACCATCGTGATTTTACAAATGACCAGATAATTGAGGGACAGTTTACAGTTCTTTGCCTTGGATTTGATGAATCACGTTCAAATTCGGACGTTATGATGCTTTTCCATTTTGATATTGCAAATGACAAGATAAACATTCTCCAGATACCAAGAGATAGCTTTGTACCGGATTTCACAAGCTGTGAAAACGGAAAGATAAACAGTGTTTACTCTCTCGGTGATGAAAATCTGATACCGATACAGAGAGTGGTTGATGTAGTAAGAGATACATTCGGAATACCAATTGACAGATATATAACTACTGGATGTGATGATATTGTTGACATGGTTGACCTGATAGGCGGTATTCCTGTTGACCTTCCGGAAGATGTTTTCTATTCATATGACAAAATACTTTATGCCGGTGAACAGGTTCTTGACGGTCAGCAGGCTGAGCTTTTTGTCCGTGCGAGAAAGGGATATCTCGAAGGCGATATCGGACGTGTAAAGGCACAGAGAATCTTCCTTGCCGCCTGCATGGAAAAGGCACTGAACATGGGAACTGTTGAAGTTACAAAGTTCCTGACAGAAGTTTACAACAAGGGTTATATCGGTACAGACCTGACACTTCAGGAAATGAGCATACTTTCAGATTTCGGAAGCAATATTGACCTTGATGATGTTACAGTTCAGATGGTGCCGGGCGAAGCAACTGATTATAACGATTATTCCGTATGGTCAATACACAAGAATGCAACGATAGATGTTCTGAATAAATATTTCAGACCTTATCAGCCGGATCTTTCCTATGATTCACTTCCGATAACGGAAATCGTTGAAAGCGATTACTATACAACAGATGTATATGACGAAAATCAGGATACACTTCAGGATATTGCAGATGGTGCAACTCCGGGCGAAAGCAAAAAGAAACCTACGGACGCTTCGGATTCGGGAAGCGGTAGTGAGACATACAGCGATTCAGAGTATTCTGAAGGTTACAGCAGCGAAAGCGAATATGATAATTATGATAACTATGATAATAACGACTATGAATATGATGAAAATTCAGATGAAGAATATCATAATTATATAGGCGGATATTAAAGGAGAGAATATATGACTCAGAAAGAAATGCTTAAAAAGATTATAAAAACTCTTGACCGCAAAAAGGCTGATGGTATTCAGGCAATCAAAATATCTGATCTTACCATACTTGCAGATTATTTTGTAATTGCAAGCGGTAACAGTTCAACACAGACCAAGACTCTTGCAGAGGAAGTTGAATATCAGCTTTCCCTTGAGGGTATTGAACCGGAAAGAAAAGAAGGATTTAATGGTTCAAACTGGATAATCCTTGATTATGGTGATGTTGTTGTGCACGTTTTCTACAAGGAAACGAGAGATTACTATCAGCTTGAAAGACTGTGGTCTGACGGTGAACGAATTGACATTGAGGAATTTGTGACGGAGGATTGACAAAAATGAAAACAAATAATCAGCAGGGACGTAATATAGCACTTGTAGTAGGAATTTATTTTATCGTAAAATCTGTGATAAATCTTATTCTCGGCGGCGGTATTTTAGATGTTATAATATCTGTTGTTGAGGCAGTGGCACTTTATACAGGTCTTATGTATCTGAATTACGTTGTTGCGGTTATTGTCGGGATTGTTGTTGTTAAGAACCTGTGGAACAACATCAGCAATTTTGGTGACAACTGGTTTTATCTGCTCGAAGGTGTGATAGATATAATCTGTGTTATAGTTATCTGTCTTAATCAGAGTGTTAAGGAACACTTCACCAATAAGTGGGGCGGTTCAGGAGAATGAACGGCTCGAAGCATTCATGTGATGTGACTGAAACAGAATTCCGGTCAGAAATGACTTTTCTGAAAATCATACTTTTTACTTATGGTACGATATACGGATTAATTTCATGGTCTGTCGGACTTGTGTTCTTCCTGCCATGCTGTGCACTTGATATTCTTTACGGAGTGTATTTATGTATAAGGAAAAAACCGGATATCAAAATAAGTATTGCTGTATTTTCAGCGTATATAATACCATTTATAATTTATATTGTGAATGGCGAGATCGGAAGATGGTTTGACTATGAACCGATAACATCACTTGGCGGCTTTGTGTGGTTGTTTTCATGCATTACAGAATGTATGGAATTATGGGGCAGCGCTTTTATCTGGGGAGCGGGTCTGACAGTTCAGGTGATTATGTTTGTAATGTCTGCAAAAATTTGTAGTGCAAAAAAGAAATAAATAGAAGGAATGATATAAATGAGCGAGAAGTATAATTTTACCGCTATTGAAAAGAAATGGCAGAATTACTGGGACGAGCATAAGACTTTCCAGGCAGGAACAGACTATTCCAAGCCAAAGTTTTATGCACTTGTAGAATTTCCTTATCCGTCAGGACAGGGACTTCATATAGGCCATCCTCGTCCGTACACTGCAATGGATATCGTTGCAAGAAAAAGACGTATGGAAGGATACAATGTCCTTTTTCCTATGGGCTGGGACGCTTTCGGACTTCCTACAGAAAACTATGCAATCAAGAACAAGATCCACCCTGCAATAGTTACTGAAAAGAATATTGCACATTTTAAAGACCAGCTGAAAATGCTCGGACTTTCATTTGACTGGGACAGGGAAGTAAATACAACTGACCCTGAATATTACAAGTGGACACAGTGGATTTTCCTCCAGATGTTCAAAAAGGGTCTGGCTTACAAAAAGGAAATGGCTGTTAACTGGTGTACTTCATGCAAGGTCGTTCTTGCTAATGAAGAAGTTGTCGGCGGTTGCTGTGAAAGATGCGGCGGAGAAGTTATAAGAAAAGTAAAATCCCAGTGGATGCTTAAAATCACCGAATATGCACAGCGCCTTCTGGACGATCTTTCAGAAGTAAACTATCTTGACAAGATCAAGTCCACACAGACAAACTGGATAGGACGTTCAACAGGTGCAGAAGTAAACTTCGGTTCAACTGCCGGAGATATACTCACTGTTTATACAACAAGACCGGATACACTTCACGGCGCGACATTTATGGTTCTCTCCCCGGAGCACAAGCTTGCGAAAGAGTTGGCGACAGACGAAACAAGAGAAGCAGTAGAGAAGTACATCTTCGACGCTTCCATGAAGTCCAACGTAGATCGTCTCCAGGGCAAG
>USJI01000141.1 GCA_900554975.1 uncultured Ruminococcus sp.
ATTATAAACAAGAAAAAGGAACTTAAAGTTGTTGATTACGGAACACTTATAAAGGTGACGATATTTAATACGAAAATTGGATTTCGTGTAATTGTTGGAAATGTCTATACATCCACAAGGGGAGAAGTCAGTATCGTAAGTATTGTAAACCTTACCACAAAGGAACGAAGAAACTTTTTCAGGGTTGATATGGATATTCCGGCAAAGGCATATAACAGTTTTTCTACAAAGTCAGTTGATGTGAGAGTTCTTGACATGAGTCTGAGCGGACTCCGTTTTTCAGCGTCTGATGAATTTGGAATCGGGTCTATGATATCCGTTGAGATTAATCTGAATAACAAGAATAAAACCCTTACGCTTCCGGGCAAGATTGTCAGGATAATAAATACTGATAATGAAGGCAAATTTCAGTATGGCTGTGAATTTGTAAGCAGTAAAAATGATAACTCAGATGCTTTGTGCTCATTTATTTTCCAAAAGCAAAGGGAATTTTTAAACAGCAGAAAAAATGGCTGACACTAGATTTTAAAATAGATATTTTTAGAATCGTACAGGGACAGAAGGAGGTTATTATGGCTTTTAACTTTTTAAAAAACATTTTGTCAAAAAAAGAAAAAGGATTTTCAAATCAGGAAATTGATGAATTTGTTGACTATCTTAAAGAAAATAACCTGACTTTTAAGGAGGAAGACCTTGAAAAATATGAATCTCCTGAAACGGAATCCGATCTGGAATTAAAGGAGGAAAATAAGGTAAGACAGGAAATTTCCGAGCGTCTTGCTGTTTCGGTTAATTCTCCTGTGAAACTGCTTTGGAATATTTACAATGAAGGTCAGCAGGATAAGGATTATTTTGCTCCGAGTGAATATATTGTTGACTGTGCTGTTGAAGCAAATGAAAAAATCAATGAATTGAAGCTTGCCGAATCACCTCTTGCAGAATTTGAATCTTTTGATGACAACCAGAAAGATATCATAAGATTTTCAGATATTGTACAGCGTGAATCTGTGAAATGTATTAAAGGGATTTTTTCAGCTGACAGTGATATTGATAAATATATGTCGGATATAGATGAGAAGGAATTTGAGCGTATACTGCAAAAATGCAGTGTTTATAAAAGCCTTCAGGAACTGAAGAATGCTTTGAAAAAGAATAAAAACGGTTCTGTTCAGCCAAATGATGCAAAGCTTGTTGTCAGCATTTCAAAGGATAAACTTCATGCCTGGGCATTTGCAATACCGCCTTTTAATGGCGGTGCGGAACTTACTGCTGATACACTGAAAGAAACACTCGGAGAAGAAGGAGTATCTTTTGGAATCAATAAGGACGCAGTAGCAAAGATTATTAAAAACAGGGAATATTTTAAAATACTTGAAATTGCTCGTGGCAGGGAAGTTGTAAACGGCAGGGACGGATATGTTGAAAATCTATTTTCGACGGAAAATACAATAAATATAAAAGAAGATATTCACGGCAATATCAATTACAAGGAACTTAATAACGTGCAGAATGTTCATGCAGGAGACGTTATAAGTAAAATATTCTATCCTGTTGAGGGCAAAGACGGAAAACGTGTTGACGGAAAAGTAATAGTATGCAAAAAAGGGAAAAACCCTAAAATACCATCAGGCAGGAATACAAGCGTAACAGAGGACGGAAGTCAGCTTGTGTCTGATATCAATGGAGAACTTTCATATCAGAACAATGTTTTCAATGTCAATGAGCTTCTTACAATTGATCATGATGTTGATCTTTCAATCGGAAACATAAAGTTTGCCGGAGATGTCCTTATAAAGGGTGATGTAAGAGAAGGCTTTGCTGTTGAGGCAGATGGAAATGTGACAATTATTGGTACTGTTGAAGGAGCAAAAATTGTTTCAAAAGGTGACCTTACAATAAAATATGGCATGACTGGCGGAAATAAGGGCGTTATCAGAACAGACGGAAATCTAAATTGTATTTTCCTTGAAAACTGTAAGGTCTATGCTAAAGGCGATATAAATGTTGGGCAGGTAATGTATTCCGAAGTTGCGTCAGACAGAACAATTACAATATCAGGATCCAAAGGTTCGGTAACAGGCGGGAAAATAATTGCAGGGAAAAACATCACTGCCAATATTATAGGTGCTGCCAATAATCCATGTCTGAAAACTGAAATCGTACTTGGCTGTACTCCGCATATGCTTAAAAAATATAATTCTCTTGTTAAAATGCAGACAGATACAGAAGAAAAAATTTCCAAGCTGAATCAGGATATACGATATATTGAAAGTAATATCGAAAATGCAACCGAAGAACGTAAGGAAATGCTTGGAAAAATGAAAATCCAGCTTAAATTTTCAAATATTCAGAAAGAAAGCATAAATAAAAATCTTGAAAAGCTTGCAGCAGAAATTGAAGAGTGTACCAAAACCTGTTCGCTCAAGTGTAATGAACTTAATCCTATTATTAATATCAGTATGGGCGACAGTCAGTATACTTTAAGAGAACCGCTCAAAGTATGCAAAATTTATAATAAAGACGGAAATGCAGTGCTGAGCAGTGCGAGTTTAGTGGAAAATATTGTTTTTTGATGCAAAATGCACAAAAAAGCAACTGATATTTATGCAGTATTTGGTATTTAGTAAACAGCTGAATGAACGATATATATAATGTAAGCAAAATGAATCGGATTTCTTCCTTGAAGGAAGGGCCCTCCGGAGAGGAAGATGTCTGATTAGCTTTTTTCTCATAAAAATAATTAAAGGGAACAGGGAAGTTCCTGAAAATAATTTATAACATGGAGGTATTGTTATGGGAATGGTAGTTAGAACTAATATTAATGCGATCAACGCAAACAGAAATCTTGGTAAAAACAACAAGACAAATGCCAAGTCACTTGAAAAACTCGCTTCTGGTTACAAAATCAACCGTGCAGGCGATGACGCTTCAGGTCTTGCTATTTCTGAAAAGATGAAGGCTCAGATCAAGGCTTTGGGTACAGCTTCAGATAACTGTGAAGACGGTATTTCACTCGTTCAGACAGCTGAAGGTTACATGACAGAAGTTCATGACATGCTCAACAGAATGGTTGAACTTGCTGAAAAATCAGCTAATGGTATCAACGAAGACAGCGGCTTAACAGGTGCTACTGCTTATGGTACATCTGCAGATGGTAGTCTTAATGCTGGTACAGACAGAGCAGCTCTTCAGGCTGAAATGGATCAGCTTTGTGCTGAAATTGACAGAATTGCCCTTACTGCTAACTTTAACGGTAATAAGCTCTTTAATGGTAATCTTGATGCTTCTGCAGGTGCTTCAGTAGCTAAGGCAGATGGAACTGGTTTTGATAATGGAAATGGTAAGGCACTTGCACTTCAGATTGGTGAAACATCAAACAGAGGTGATAAGCTGACAGTTTCAATCAAGAGAATGACAACTGATAACTTGTTCAAATCAATGGATACGGATGTTAAATATAATAAGGCTGATGGTTCAACAACAGTTACTTCAAAATTGACAGTTGCAAATGGTTCAACAGGTGCTAATACAATTAACGTAGGTACAGCAGGTGTTACTCAGGGTGTTGCAAGTTCATGGAAAAATGGTATTACAATCAATATTTCTGATCAGGCTATTGCTTCCAAGTCAGCTGAAATGATTCGTGACGCTATCGATGAAGTATCTCTCCAGAGAGCTCAGCTTGGTGCTACACAGAACAGACTTGATTACACAATTAATAACCTTGATACAGCTAAGGAAAACATTGAAAATGCTAACAGCCGTATTCGTGATACAGATATGGCTGAAGAGATGATGAAGTACACACAGACAAATGTACTTACTCAGGCAGCTCAGGCTATGCTTGCTCAGGCAAATACGCAGCCTCAGAATGTTCTTCAGTTGTTACAGTAATTTTTGTGAATTTGATTTACGTTTTTACTTAATATCGGTGGTAAACCGTCCTTGTTTCAAGGGCGGTTTATTACTATCATTTTAATTTGCAGATATTAAAGTTTTAGGGCTGATAATTTTAATATCTGCAAAAAAAGGAGAAAAAAAGATGAAATCACATATAAAAGATAAAGCACCGGTTATGGATAAAAATAAAATTATATAGTAAATAAGTATTACAAAAATATTTGGTTTTGCTATTACAAATGATAAAAAATTAATATTTTGAAAAAAGCTACTTAAACCTTCTAACAAATTTATAAAAAACATATATATATTATCTAGTGGATATAAAAAAAACGTT
>USJI01000142.1 GCA_900554975.1 uncultured Ruminococcus sp.
TAGGTCACACCGCCGCCTGCACTTGTCTCGGAAACGAGGTTGTAGTTCGCATCATAGGTGTAAGTCACACTTGCGCCGTTAGGGTATGTCTTGGCAATCAGATTTCCCACTTTGTCATAGGTCATAGTGACAGTTCTGCCCATACGGTCGGTTGCGGACAGATTATTGCCCTCACGGTCATATGTAAAGGCTTCTGTGGTGTTGTCGGGATAGGTTATCTTCACAAGATTGCCGAAATCGTCATAATCATAGGAAGTTTTTCTGCCCTTTTCATCGGTGGCTGAGGACACCTTGCCCATGCTGTTGTATTCGGTGGTTGTGACATTGCCCTCGCTGTCGATTATCTTGATAAGATTGCCCGCAGCGTCATAGAAATAATTCTCGGTAACGCTCTTTACACCCTCCTCGGAGGTGTAAGTCAGAGTTTTTGATGTGCAGTTTCCGTCGGCATCATATGTGAACTGAGTTATTGTTCCTGCGCCGTTTGTTGCGGAAATAACATTGCCATTGCTGTCATAGGTCATATTCATATATGAGCCTATTTCATCGGTAACAGAGGTCAGCTGACCCTTGCTGTCATAGGAATAATCAATGTCATTGCCCAGAGCGTCGGTGGTGGAGGTTGTATTGCCCTTGTCATCATATGCAACAGTTATGGTGTTGATACCCATTGCATTGATAGAAGTCAGCTGTCCCTTGGAGTTATAGCTGTTATTAACAGTATGACCCTCTGCATCGGTGAGAGTGAGCAGATCACCGCTTTCGCTGTAGCCATAGTCGGTTACATTGCCAAGAGCATCGACAGTCTTGTCAAGATTGCCGTTTGAATCATATGTGTTCTTGACAGTATTGCCGTTGGGGTCGGTCTGAGAAAGCACATTTCCGTTATCATCGTAAACGTAAAGAGTTATGTTGCCGTTTCTGTCGGTAATGATCTCCTGCCTGCCGTCAATGTCGTGGTCATACACAATTTCATTGCCGTCGCTGTCGATAGTTTTGATAAGCCTGCCATTGTCATCGTAAATATTTCTTGAAACATTTACACCTCTGGGGTCAATAATGTTCGTGATATAATGATCGTCATACTCAAACCTTGTCACATAGCCGCTTACGTCCTTGACTGCTGTAAGGTCGCCGTTATTATCATAGGTATATTCGACTGTTTTGCCTGTGGGAGATACAATGCTTGTGATCCTGCCCTGGCTGTCACGGTTGTAATTGATGGACTTTCCGTCGGAATGGATAATTCCGTCATAGGTCATTTCGATAGTGCTGCCGTTTGTGTCAATTATCTTTGTAACATTTCCGTCTGCGTCGAAATAATATACTGTGCCGTCCTGCTTGCTATCTTCCAACTCCCCCGTATTTTTCAAAATCATGCGTATGACCTTTCGGCACAAAAATCATGCTTTTTCACATTTTTTCAACAAGGGAGAATCCCTGACTCGCCTACTCATAAAGCATCACTCCTACTTAAAAGATTTTCCCGTTCTGACGTATGCGATGAACGGAGCTTTGGGTATTCTGTATTTCTTTCCTACCCTTTGTATCGGAAACAATTCCGAATATTCATCTGCCTTTTTTCTGAGCGTTGACGGTGAGATGCCCAGAACGGCTGCCGCCTCCGATGTACTCAGAAAGTTTTTTATTGATTTTTCTATTTCATCTAAGCTTTTGTTTTTCAAACAATCACCTGCCTTTCTGCGGAAATATTTCTTGAATCTTTGTGATGAGTATGGTATAATCTATTTAACGGGCATAAGCTGCTCGACAAATCGGAAGTTGTCAATAAAGAAGTAGGGGGAAAATCAATGCGAACAGAAAATGTTGAGCTTACAGTCTTATGTTTAATTCATAAAGATGGAGAATACTTATTACAGAATAGGATAAAAAATGATTGGAAAGGGTTTACACTTCCCGGAGGGCATATTGAACCAGGAGAGTCTATCGTTGATGCAGTTATAAGGGAGATGAAAGAAGAAACAGGTTTGACTATAATAAACCCTCACTTATGCGGTGTTAAACAATTTCCGATAGAAGGCGGCAGATATATTGTATTTCTTTTCGAAACAAATCAGTTTAAAGGGGAGTTAAGAAGCTCAGATGAGGGGGAAATGTATTGGATCAAAAAAGCAGAATTGCCAACAGTAAATCTTGTGAATGATTTTTATGATTTACTAAGTGTAATGCTTGATGAAAATCTGTCTGAGTTCCAATACATAATCGATGGAGAGGAATGGAAAATTGTAAAGAAATAAACAACTTCCAATTTATCGAGCAGTTAATACTCACAGCACTTTAACGGGTGCTGTGATTTTTTCTGCCATAAAGTTTGCACAAAGTCACCTGCCTGCAAATCTCCAAAACCAATGCAACAATAAAAAGTTCAATCATACTCTCCACCTCAAACCAATCCCACAAGCTGATTGTACTCCTCGATCTTCCACCGTTTCAGCCAGTCCCATAAGCAAACCTTCATATAAGCAGCCTTGTTGCGAATGCTGCTTTCCGTTTTTTCTCGCAGTATCTTTTCCCATTCGTACTGAAAACTGAGAATAAAATCATAAAGCGAATTTTCACGGATAAGACTGTTCAGCGTATCAAGAACTTTCTTGTAGCCGATGATCTGCCCGTTGAACCTGAAACTGTCAGCCATAATAAACTCAGTCAGCATTTTCAGCGTTATGTCTATGAAATTCTTGTTAGACATCGGCTTCATATCATCGTCAAAGACATAATTGCTGTATGACGAAAGATACCGCAAAGCCGTAAGAACATAGCCGCTGTCACTTCGTAATGATTCGGGAATATGAAGAGTTTTCGTCCTGCGTTCTTCCTCGTCAATGTATATCAAATTCATTTCGGAAGTCGGATCACGGGTGTATATGTAATGCCAGTTGTCAAGGTCAAGCCCCATAGCCGAAAGAATTTCAAGAAAAGATAATTTGCTTTCCGTTTTCATTCCGTCATTCAAAATTTTTTCATCGCACTCATACGGAGAGAATGAATGATTTGAAAAACAATTACTTTGATTTTTATTATCTTTAGTTTTACCCCGTGCTTCGCCTGACCTTGTTCTCCCATAATCAGCGGAACAAGTATTTTCGGCAGAAAAAGAGTTGCTAACAGAATTATCACCGCTGTTACCGATGAGACGAGCGGAATCGGATTCATCAGCGCCTGAAACGGAATTCAGGTTCGTTACAACCTTGGACTTTTCATCGCCGGGAACGCTCTGAACGGAATCAAATGCTGTTACCTCTACAAGACGATGCTTTCTGTTGTATCTGCGCTTCTTTCTCTTTTCAAGCTCTTCATCATACTTCAGTGCAATAGCTTCCTGAGCTTCTTCGCCCGATCTCAACAGAGATGCAAGCTTATCCGCATCGGGAATTATCCTGAAATATCTTTTTGCAGGCAAGCCTTTAAGCTCCGATTCAATTAGACCATGCTTGATGAGATGACGGATAGCTGTTTTCTGCGCATCTTCAGCATAACCGCTGCTAAGATGAAGGTCCTTAACAGTCGAATAGAACCATCCGCCCTCCGTGAGCTTGCCGAGGTTATTGTAATAGACGTGTTTAGCGATAAGGCAGTTATATATCTCCGCTTCTGAATTGCCAATAGCAAAAGAAAGCAGCCTGTTCCTTGAAACCGTATTGGTGGGATTCAGAACTTCCAGTAATGGTGTTATGAGATATTGCATATCAGATCACCTGTCTTTCCCGCAAACATTCCGAAAGATCTGTCTTGTTAATGAGCATGACAGTTTCACTCCTTGCAGCCGAAGCCATTGACGGTGAACACAGGCATTCGCACTGAATATCCGATATAGACATATCCATAACATACGCTTTCATCATTTTACTGACTGTTTCTCCGTCGATATCACTCCCGTATTCCTGTAAATCCTCTACGCAGTCAGTGAATACAACGCCGAACAATGTCTTGCTTGCACCATAAATATCATCACGCCGAGCAACGCTCTTGGGAATGTATATGGTATCCGCTTCGATCAGCTTCAAAAGCTCTGGTATAGAATAATCTGCCATGTGCTCCTCCTTCCTTTTTCGGGCAACAAAAAAGGCTTCCGTACACTTACATTCCTGTAAGCATACGGAAGCCTTCACTTCTCGCATAAAAAATTGTTAATTCTCAATAGGTCAATAAAAAAACTTGACCTATTGAGAAGCAAGAGATATGTGCAAACATTACTCTCTTTGCCTTTCAATAGG
>USJI01000143.1 GCA_900554975.1 uncultured Ruminococcus sp.
TGGCAAATCTGCTGCCGAGCGTGTTATAAAAGAATTGAATTAAGTTTAAACCCCCTCGGTTTATCCGAGGGGGTTATTTTATCATAATATTTCTTCAAGCTGTTCTCTTATTTTGGCATTTCGTGAAATATAGTCAATATTCATTGGTTTGATTTTACCGTCTGCATAATCATACATTCCCTGAAGAATACCTTCTGTACTGTCTTCCACGAGATATCCGCCGTATTGTTTAAGGAAGTTGCTCGGACCATGTACATCCGTTGAGAATACAGGTATACCGAGCGAATCGGCTTCAAGCATTACAAGTCCGAGACCCTCATAAATAGAGGAAAGAATAAACAGATTGCATCGTTTAAGTATCGGCATAGGATTCTTCATGGACTTGATAAGAACAATATCTTCCCAGCAGTCGGTCATTCTTACCTTCTGGACAGTCTTTCCGTAAAGAGCACCCAGACCGCCGATTATAATGAGCTTTGATTCCGGATAATTCTTATGGAACGCTTCAAATGCATCAATAAGTCTGAAGTGTCCTTTCTCAGGAGAAAATCTTCCGATGGTTATGAACTTCATACCCTTTGAATTCAGTATGTGGTTTACACCGTCCGGATGAGGACAGAAAATTTCAGTATCCTTCTGGAACTCCAGAGGCATATCACCTTTTATAATAACTGAATCATGATTATGGAAGTTACTTATAACCTTTATATTGTCACGTCTGCCGCTTATCTGTGCAGTTGATTCAACGATGTCTTCTGAAACGACAATAACGTTGTCGGCACAGTTATATGCCCATCTTAACAGATAGAGGTTCTGATTCCTTTTGGTTTCGATTTCCTGAACCATATCATTATGAACGAATATGGTTTTTCTTGCATCGAATTGCGTAAGCATACCCTGAATGTTATTTTCATACCCGTTAAAGTGGATAACATGGTCAAATTTAAGTCCGTAGAAATGACGTTTTATTTCCCTTGCATATGCCTTGGCAAGAGTCTTTTCGCCCTTACCTTTTTTGGTGAATGTCTTGTATGCATGAGCTGATTTAAAGTCAAAGAACATTTCTGAACTTATCGGTATAACACCGACTTCCGCAGGCAGTACACTGGTTCTTGAAGGGTCAGCTCTCAGATTTCTTTCACGGAATGAAATATAATAATTGTATCTGTTAAGGTCAATATTTTCAAGTACTGAAAGAAGAGCTGTTGTGATACCGTTCTTGTTCATGTCGCCGGCATAAATGAGCACATTTTTCTTGCCGTTCGGAATAAGCTTTTCTTCATTTGTTACAGGTTTGTCCAGGAATACTCTCTGACAGATTCGTTTTACAGCGTCAGGACTGTCATAAGTACAGTATTTCTTTATAAATTCAGTATCATCATAATCTTTCGGAGCGTTTATGGCTTCAACCAGTTCATCTACCGTTGTAGCTTGCGGGAACGGGAATTCATCGAGTGAAACATATACACCCCTGTCACGGAAATATTCTTCCTTATCGTAGGTATAAAGGATAATTTTCTGACGTGAATTTGCGAAATCATAAAATACGCTTGAATAGTCTGTAACAAGTGTGTCAGCCATATTAAGTATTTCATAATATTCATATCCTGTCGGAAATGCTTTTATATGTTTGTATGCATCATCTTCAAATTCGAGTTTCATAAGAGGGTGATACTTTACATACATAAGCTGATTGTCATTCAGACGCTTGTCCATATCTTCAAGAAAACGTGTTGTTTCATGGATAACACGTTCTGTATCAAAGCTGTTTACCTTGCCTCTCCATGTCGGCATATAAACAATTATCTGCTTATCATCCACACCGAATTCACGACGGAGTTCAAGACGTCTGTCTGTATTGAAAAATACGGAATTTCTTGGGTATCCCTCATTTAAAATGGTGGCTTTGCAGAGATTTTTCAGCATATAGGCATTTACCATTTTTTCCTTCATGTATTCATTCGGGAACACAAGAAAATCGCTGAAAACGAGATTACGCATAACATTACCCATGTTATAGACTTCATTTTCAACATCTCTGCCCATGTTTTTCAGCGGAGTTCCATGCCATGTATTTAAGATTATCTGTCCTTCTTTTTTTATGAATCTTCTCGGGAAAGAAGTGTCATTGACAAGATACTTTGACTGTGAAAGATGTTTGTAATATCTCAGTGATTCAGCTCTTACGAACTTTATCTTTTTTATACCATACTGATTCAGCATAGCTTTTACGTCATCAGCTTTGAAAGGCTTTGCTGATATGCAAAGTTTCAGATGCTTGTATTCAGGATTTTCATAAAGCTCTTTTGTAATGCAGAGGATATTTCCGGCAAGGTCTGCACCGCTTCGTGATTCAATAAAAACGTGGTTATCCTTGATTTTTGAATTCAGATGCTTTCCGTAATATATGCTGAACCAGAGTCGTGTTTTAAGAGTATTGACAATTTTTTTGAAATTGATATTCAAAGCCATTAAGCTTCCTCCGTTATAAAATTATTTCCATAATTATTTTAAGTCATTTTTAATCTGAGTAGTTGAAATTTCCGGAGTTCTTGGAAGGTAAACAACTTCGCAGTAATCCTTGAGAAAGTCAAACTTTCCCTTCCAGTCATCACCCATAACAAAGGTATCCACCTTGAATTCCTTTACGTCATTGATTTTCTGTTCCCAGTTTTCTTCCGGAATGACGAGGTCAACATATCTTACAGCTTCAAGAAGGCGTTTTCTCTGCTCATAAGTAAAATAGCATTTTTTCTGTTTTGAATTCCAGTTGAATTCATCAGTTGAAAGAGCAACGATAAGATAATCGCCGAGTGCCTTGGCTCTCTGAAGAAGATTTATATGTCCGTAATGAAGCAGATCAAAAGTTCCGTAAGTTATAATTTTCTTCATGTTTTTATGTTCTCCTAAAATAAAATAGAAATTAAATTCTGGTTAAAAAACGATTTTTGCTATAAATTTTAGTATAACGTAAAAACGCACTTTTGTCAAGTGCCGACAATGGTTTTACAGTCTTTTACAGATGGTATATACAATATAAGTAAATTTATTTGCATATTTACACAAAACCGCTTGACAAATGTTAAAAATAATGTGATAATTAAAACAGCTAAATTTGATGATTAAGGAGTTGTGAGCATGAAAAAAATTATCAGTGCTGCGGTGGCATCTGTAATGCTTGCGGTATCTGCTCTTTCGGGAAGCGGAATGGCAGTAAGTGAAAAAGTTTCAGCTGAACCATATATAAATTATGCTGAAGCATTGCAGAAATCGCTTTACTTTTATGAGTGTCAGCAGGCCGGCCCTTTGCCGGATTGGAACAGAGTTGAGTGGCGTGCAGATTCCACGTTAAATGACTTTATAACCGGTGGTTGGTATGATGCAGGTGACCATGTAAAATTCAATCTTCCTATGGCTTATTCAGCATCTATGATAGCCTGGGGACTTTATCAGTATCCGAAGGGAATTGAAAAATGCGGCGAGATGACAAATTATGTAAACAATCTTACATTTGTTCTTGACTATCTGGCTGCGTGTGACCTTGGAGATGAAGTTGTATTCCAGGTTGGAAACGGTGAAGATGACCATTCATGGTGGGGCCCTGCCGAACTGGTTGAATACGGTATGATTGACCAGAACAAGAGTGGCGACCGTCCTTACTACAAGGGCAGAAAATGTTCTGCCGCATTCGGTGAAATGGCTGCTGCACTTGCCGCAGGATACTGTGCATTAAAGGGACGTTCAGACAAGGTCGATGATTATCTGAAACACGCTGAAAACATCTTTGCAATAGCAGATGAAGAAAAAAGCGATGATGAGTATATGGTAAGTGATGCCAAGGGATTTTACCGTTCTTCAGCATTTTACGATGAACTTTTCTGGGCGGCAAACTGGCTTTACATTGCAACCGGTGAACAGAAATATCTTGACAAGGCAACCGGATATATTCCGAACCTTGGAAAGGAACTCGGAACGGACGAACTGAAATACAGCTGGGGACAGTGCTGGGACGACGTTCAGCAGGGCGGAATGATACTCTATGCACAGAATACAAAAGACCAGACATATGTAAATCAGGTCAAGAAACAGCTTGATTACTGGACTTATAGTGTAGAGGAGCTTGACGGCGGTCTGAGATGGCTTACCAACTGGGGTTGTCTGCGTCATGCAACTGCGGCAGGATTCACAGCGGCTGTTGCCTGTGATACGCTTCCTCTTGGCGATACATC
>USJI01000144.1 GCA_900554975.1 uncultured Ruminococcus sp.
TGAGAGATCTCGGAAGACTTTCAGATACTTATAAGAGAATGAATGAATGTCCGCTCGGAAGCTGTGCCCTTGCCGGAACAACATATCCTATAAACAGGGAAACAACGGCAGAGCTTTTAGGATTTGACAGACCTATGGCAAACAGTCTTGACGGTGTTTCAGACAGAGATTTCTGTGTAGAACTCGGCTGTGCAATTTCACTTATAATGACTCACCTTTCAAGATTTTCCGAAGAGATAATCATGTGGTGCTCATGGGAATTCAAATTCATTGACCTTGATGACGCATACGCAACGGGTTCATCAATAATGCCGCAGAAGAAAAATCCGGATATTACAGAACTTATAAGGGGAAAAGCCGGACGTGTAAACGGAAATCTTATGACTCTGCTTTCGATGCTCAAGGGACTTCCTCTTGCCTACAACAAGGATATGCAGGAAGACAAGGAAGCGATTTTCGATTCCATTGACAATGTAAAGCTTTGTCTGAAAACATTCATCCCGATGATTGAAACTATGAAAGTCAACAAGGAAAAAATGAGAGCTGCTGCTGCTGGCGGATTTATCAATGCAACCGATTGTGCAGATTATCTGGTAAAACACGGAATGCCTTTCCGTGATGCATACAAGATAACAGGAAGACTTGTTGCTGAATGCATAGACAAGGGACTTACTCTTGAAACACTTCCTCTTGAAAATTACAAAGAGCTTTCAGAACTGTTTGACGAAGATGTATATAAGGCTATAAGTCTTGAAACCTGTGTAAGGGAAAGAAAATCCTTCGGCGGTCCTGCACCGGAATCCGTACTCAGACAGATTGAATTAACAAAAAAGCAGCTCGGTGTATACCATGAGTAAAAAACACGTTTTATTTATAGTACTGCTTACAATTGCAGCTATGCTCGTATGGATACTTGGAGAAATTCTGATAGTTGCAGTTTTCAATCTTGGCGGAAAAGCCTCTGTCGGATGGACTGTTATAATGCTTGTTTTAACTCTTGCACTGAGTATCTGGCGGTGCTGCCGCAATGAAGACAATAAAAACAGCCGTAAATGGTAAAGGAATTGGAGAATAAAATGGTTAAGGTTTATATTGACGGTCAGGAAGGAACAACCGGTCTTAAAATTCTTGAACGTTTTAAGGGCAGAAATGATATTGAACTTTTAAAAATTGATGAAGACAAAAGAAAAGATGTAAATGAACGCAAAAAATTTATCAATGCGTCTGACTTTACTTTTCTTTGTCTGCCAGACGCTGCCGCAAGGGAAGCTGTTGCTCTCGCAGACAGCGACCATGTAAGAATTATTGATGCTTCAACAGCTCACAGAACCAATCCTGACTGGGCATATGGTTTTCCGGAGCTTTCACCTGAACACAGAGAAAAAATAAGAGCATCAAAAAGAGTGGCAAACCCCGGCTGCTATGCAAGCGGATTTATTTCACTTGTTTACCCTCTTGTAAAAGCCGGTCTGATACCTGCTGATTTCCCTGTATTTGCATATGCAACTTCCGGTTACAGTGGTGCCGGAAAAAAAGCAATAGCCGCTTATGAAAGTGAAAACAAGCCGCAGGAACTTCTCAGTCCAAGACAGTATGCTCTGAACATGAACCACAAGCATCTTCCGGAAATGCAGCTGATTTCAGGACTTTCATGCAAACCGATGTTTAACCCTATCGTTGATAATTATTACAGCGGAATGGTTGTTTCAGTTCCACTTCAGCCAAAGCTTACAGGCATAAGCTGTACTCCGGAACAGGTTCGTGAAGCGTTATATGAAAATTATAAAGATGCCAAGCTTATTGAGGTTAAACCGACAGGAAGCGAATGTGTTCCGGACGGTTTCCTCACATCGAACGGACTCAGCGGAACAAACAAAATGGAACTTTACGTTTTCGGCAATTCCGAGCAGATGCTCTTGTGTTCAAGACTTGACAATCTCGGAAAGGGTGCGTCCGGTGCGGCTGTGCAGTGCCTGAACATAATGATGGGAATAGATGAAACAACAGGACTTATTTAAAAGGACAAAATTATGATAAATAAAGTTGAATTTAAAGGATTTAAATATATTGATGGCGGAGTGTGTGCCGCACAGGGATTCAAGGCTAACGGAATCCAGTGCGGACTGGCTCATGCAGGCGCATCTGTTACAAAAAAGAAAAATGACCTTGCTGTTATCATTGCTGACAATGAATGCTCAGCAGCGGCTGTCTATACATCAAACAAAGTAAAGGGCGCTCCGATTGCCGTTACAAAAAAGAATATTGCTGACGGAAAGGCTCGAGGCGTTATCGTAAACTCTGTAAACGCCAACACCTGCAATGCAGACGGTCCTGAAAAGGCACAGAAAATGTGTGAGCTTGCCGCAAAGGAATTCGGTCTGAAAGCAGAAGATTTCATCGTTGCATCAACAGGTGTTATCGGTCAGCCTCTCCCTATTGAGCCTATCGAAAAAGGTATGCCGGAACTTTGCAAGGGCGTAAAGTATGACGGAAATAAAGCAGCTGTTGAAGCTATTATGACAACAGATACATGCCCTAAGGAAGTTGCTGTTGAATTTGAAATCGGCGGCAGAAAATGTGTTATGGGCGGAATGCTCAAAGGAAGCGGAATGATTCACCCGAACATGGCAACAACACTTTCTTTCATTACAACTGATGCAGCAATTGCTCCGGAATATCTTCAGAGAGCGCTCAGTGATACCGTAAAAACAACACTTAATATGGTAAGTGTTGACGGAGATCAGTCAACTAATGATATGTGCTGCGTCATGGCAAACGGTATGGCAGGAAATGCTGAAATAAAAGGCGAAAATGAAGACTTTGAAGCCTTTAAGAATGCACTTTATGTTATAATGATGAATCTTGCAAGAATGATGGCAAGAGACGGTGAAGGTGCTACAAAGCTTATCGAATGTGTATGCTCAGGTGCTGACGACTTTCTTACAGCAAAAGCAGTTGCTAAGTCTGTTATTATGTCAAGTCTTTTTAAAGCGGCGATATTCGGCGAAGATGCAAACTGGGGACGTATCCTCTGTGCTGTCGGATATGCTGATGCTGAATTTGATATAAACAGCGTTGATGTTGATCTGGCATCTTCCGCAGGAACTGTTGCTGTATGCAGAAATGGTGCAGGCGTTGACTTTTCAGAAGAAGAAGCGAAAAAGATACTTGAAGAAGAAGAAATCAAGGTTCTTGTTAAAATCGGTGACGGAGAAGTTTCAGCTGTTGCATGGGGCTGTGACCTGACATATGATTATGTCAAGATAAACGGCGATTACAGAAGCTGATTAAAATTGGAGATTAAAATGGACATTTCAAATAACATAAGAGCAAAAGTCCTCATGGACGCTCTTCCATATATTCAGAATTACAACAACAAGATAATTGTTGTAAAATACGGCGGAAACGCTATGACAAATGAAGAACTCAAACAGGCTGTCATGAGTGATATTGTTCTGCTTTCACTTGTCGGAATCAAGGTCGTTCTCGTCCATGGCGGCGGTCCTGAAATAAGCGATATGCTTAAAAGACTCGGCATAGAAAGCAAGTTTATAAACGGTCTGAGATATACAGATAAAGACACTATTGACATTGTCAAAATGGTTCTTGCCGGAAAGGTAAATAAGGATCTTGTTGCACTTCTTGCAGAGCACAAGGGTAATGCTATCGGTCTTTGCGGTATTGACGGAAAAATGCTTATTGCTGAAAGAGCTGAGGGCGAAAACGGTGAAGACTATGGCTATGTAGGAAACATCAAGAGAGTTAACACAAAGCCTATAACAGACGCTCTCAGCAACGGATGTATTCCTGTTATCGCAACAGTTGCCTGCGGTGTGGACGGTCACACCTACAACGTAAATGCTGATACTGCTGCTTCAAGAATTGCCGCAGAACTCGGTGCTGAAAACCTTATTCTTATGACTGATATTGCGGGACTTCTGAGAAACAAGGAAGATCCGAATACGCTTATTCCTTTTGTAAATGTAAGTGAAGTTCCGTTTATGAAACGTCAGGGAATAATCTCAGGCGGTATGATTCCGAAAATTGACTGCTGCGTTGAAGCTGTCAGACGAGGAGTCAAGAAAACTTCTATCATTGACGGTCGTGTTCCTCACTCAATTCTCATTGAAATTCTTTCAAGTGAAGGAATCGGAACACAGTTTAAATAATATGGAAAAAATAATACTCCTCTCCCCTGCTGTAATCGGTCTGATACTGATTCT
>USJI01000145.1 GCA_900554975.1 uncultured Ruminococcus sp.
AGTGTGTCACGGTGACACACTTTAATCTATCCATACGCTGTTTGAGGTGTTAGATATACTTTGGGAGTTGCCGAACAAACCACTTTCTTTTGCATAATGTTTACAAGTTACACGATAAAAGTAGCCACCTTGAACAGAAGCAGAATAATTACTAAGAATATATTCTGATGTTGATGATTTTAATAAGTCTGACAGTTGTTTTTCTGTATGCCAGTTTGAGCCGTCAGAACTATATTGTATTTTTATTTCTGTGTATCCGATACTTTTCATTATATCATTTGATGATGTTTTTCCATTCATTATGAGATTACCGTTAGAAGTCGATACTGACAAAGCATATCTATATATAAGTCCTGCCGTTCTTGACTGAACATCATTTGTATAGGTCGTTTGAATGTCACTATCAATCGCTTTTGTTGGCATAGTAGGTGTGCTGTATGTAAGTATTCCTGCAACACCAAAAATCATAAGTGCTTTATTCATATGTTTCCTCCAATTATTTTAATGATGCGACTATTTTATCGCATTCTGAATAATCAACATCTTGTGTAAAAATGAAAATAACTGTTTTATCTATTTGACAAGCCAGTGTAAATTGATTATCTTCTTTGGAAATTACAGCCGGATAGCCGTTAACATCAGTTTCAATGATATTATATTTATCACTTGGAATACCAATTTGACCAACTTCACCCCAGTAGCGTGTAACATCAAAAGTAATACTCTGCTTTCCCTTAGTGTAAACGAACTTAACATCATTAGAATAATCGCTGACATTATTTGTGGATAAGGTGAGTTCAAACCCCTCAGGCAAATAGTGAGGTGTTTCGGTATAAATATCGTACTTTGCACATTCAGCAATAATGCCATACGGGTCGTCCTCTGATGTCGGCAGGTTTAAAATATCCTTTTCATTGTTGTTGAAATCAATGGAAATGCCGCCCTGTGTAAGCTCTACAACAAAAGAAAACACATTCATATTCCAAGCCATAACCGAAACACAGTTAGCAGCAAGCATTACAGCAGCAGTGCAAAGAACAGGCATTACTTTTCTAAAAGTCTTAACAGAAGTTCTGTTTTTCTTTGTATCATATTCGGAAACTTTTTTATACAGCTTCCTTTTTTGACTTTTGAAATCATCAGCCGTCTGACCGCTGCCATCAGATAATTCACAAAGTTCGGCAGTCAGAGCGGCAATCTTATCATAGTCACGCTTGCCTGACGGCTTGATATTTTCTTCATCAAGCTGCTTCTTCAAATATTCAAAAGCATTTTTTTCAAAATCCTTATCAGAAGTAATTTTTTGTGCAAGCTCTTTCATATCATTCATTCTCCTTTGATTTGTAAACGTCAGAAAACACAGCTTTTCTTTCATCAAAAATAAGATTTTTTTGAGTTTTGTATATCTGCACAAAAATCACAACTTGATTTTGTTATTTTTTCTTGCACTGACCGCAAGCTTTTTTCTTAATCTGTGAATATGGATATATAATGCATTAAGGGTCATTTTGTTGGCTTTGGCTATACGTTCTTTATCCTCACCGCTGTAATAATCAAAAATGATAGTTTTATCCTCATCAGAAAGGCAATCAAAATCGTTGTCAGACAATGACGGAATCCCAACAGGAGCAATATTTATTTCCTCCGTACATTCCTCCAAAGAAATAAATGACGGATTGTGTCTTATATAATTTTTGATTTCAAAATCGGCGGCTCTGTAAAGCCACGCTCTTATATTGTCACTTAATTTCAGACGGTCAAGCTTTTTATACAATGCAAGAAATACTTCCTGCGTGACATCTTCCGCTGCCGTTCGATTGAAGTTTAGCTTTGTACGGCAGTAATTATATATTTCACTGTAATACTTATCTACTATTTCATCATACATAATAATTTTTTGCTCCTTTGAGATTTTGGAAGCCTTATACTATTATAACATACTGAAAAGCCCGTTTTCTTTCAAAAAATTTTCTGCATTAACATTTTTTGTATAGTTGCACAAAAAGCACTCTGCTTTTTGTGTTATTGCACTATAAAAAATAAAAGCCCCGAACGCACGTTGTTGTACGTTCGGGGCTGAATTATCCGCCTATGCTATGTTCAGCGGAGTTTTCATCTTTTTTATCTGATGTTGGCTTAAATTCGTCACTCATAATGCGGTCACGGCTGAAAAGAGCCGGTTGTTTTGCTCCTTTTTCCTTGTTCTTTTCATTAGCTGCTTTGACTTTTTCAATGAACTTGCTTACATAAAGTGCTGTATTATCGCTGAAAGCGATGTTAAGAGCAGGTATCCCCTTTGTGATATGAGGAGGATAGCTGCCAACAGCAGAGCCAATTTCAAGGCTTTCAGGTTTGCAGTGTGACGTAATCTTATTATTAACTGATAATGATACCTTGTCTCCATCAGCTTTGCTGTCATATGTAATCAGAATTTCTTTTCCGTTCTGCTTCCATTTAAGGTTGAGATTATCAGGTGTTTTCTCACTGTCAACAGTATTTTCAGGCTGATTCGGAGCAATTTTACCGCTAAGCTTGTCTGCATTGATTTCATCAACAAGTTTCTGAAGCTCCTGTTCTTTCTGATGTAATTCTTCTTCATGAAGAAATGGCTTCTTTGATTCTGTTATACTGTCGGCAAGCTCCGTTTTCAGTCTTTGAAGTTCATTACACGCTCCATCTATCCTTTTGGGAACAGAGTTTATCATATTGTCAATTCTCGTGAGATTACCGGTATCACTTTTACCAAGTTCAAACTGATAAGAATTAGCACCTTTCAGAGAAGCAATCATAGATTTTGTGAAAGTATCATAGGAAACAGCCACCTTGAAGCCTTTGTATTCGGCAATATCAATAAATTTGTTTGGATTTCCGACAAGAGAATCCAGTGAAGCTCTTTTGAATGCTTCTGCCGCTTCCTTTTTGTCCTCATATGTTGTACCTCCGACTTTCATAATGAATTTTTCTTTGCCGTCAACATCTTTTTCAGGAATGAAATTCTTTATTTTATTTGTATCCTCTGTAATATTCCGGATAGCCTTTTCTGCCTGTGCTATTTTGTCGGGTAGATACTTGATATTATCTTCAAGTTCATACTTTTCTTCAAGGTAATGATTTTTCATAGATTTCAGTTCGCTTATTTCTTTTCTAAGCTGTGCCTGCTGCTTCATTCGTTCATCACCGATAGCGGCAATTTTTATATCCTGAAGCTCTCCTGTCATATCGTCAATATCATCACAGGTACGGGGAACATCTTTTGAAGTGAAAATTCTTGAAAATGCGTCCTGTTTCTTCTCAACAGTCTGATATAGGTATGAATCCAGTGTTCCTTTGGTAACATAGCGATAATTATAAACAGTATCGTTTGAATTACCCTGACGAACCATTCTGCCTAAACGCTGTGTAAGGTCTGCCGGTCTCCAAGGACAATCAAGGTCGTGCAGTGCAACAAGTTTATCCTGAACGTTAGTGCCTGCACCCATTTTCTGTGTTGACCCTATAAGTATTCTGACTTCGCCGCTTCTGACCTTTGCAAACAATTTGGCTTTCTTTACTTCCGTATCAGCTTCATGGATAAAGGCAATTTCTTTTTCTGTCACTCCACGTTCCAACAGCTTCTTTTTTATATCAGCATAAACGTCAAAACGCTGCCCACTCTTTTTCAAATCTTCCTTTGACTGCGGTACACCTAAATCACAGAAAACAAGCTGTGTTGATTTTGCTTCAGCTGTTTTCTGCCATATGTTATATACGTTGTTTACACAGGCATTGATTTTAGTCTGAGGTTCATCAGGAAGTTTAGGGTCTAAAAGTCTTTGGTCAAGTCCAAGTTTTCTTCCGTCACCCACAATCAGGAGCATATTGTCCTCTGTTCTTGAAACAGCCCCCATACTTATTTTATCAGCTCTTTCGCCAAGAGATTCAACAAATTTCTTCTGTATCTCTGTAGGTTCAACAGCAACGATTTCCTTTTTACATTCAGGAACATCAAGATTAAGCTGGTCTGCCATTTTTATGTCAGCACATTCTTTGAACATCGTTACAAGTTCGGGAACATTGGTAAATTTCAGACGTGTTTTTGTTCTCCACTCGTTGCCACTGGGGGCAATTTCCAAGTCGTTAGTTCTTTTGGTGAAGTTGCCTGCCCAAGAATCAAAATTGTTTAATCCGGTTTCTTTCAATAGGTCGGTTTGCAGATATTTCATCATAGTGAAC
>USJI01000146.1 GCA_900554975.1 uncultured Ruminococcus sp.
TTCACAGCCCTTCCCCTCAAGCTGGTGTTTTATGTTTCTTATCAGGATTACAAAACTTAAAATTATAAGCAATATGCACAGTATGGTAACTGCTATGCCGACAAACTTCATAGAAACCTCCGTTTCAGATAAAAATACTTCCTATCTGGTATACAAGGAATGATACTGCATATGCCGTTCCGGTCTGTATCAGAGCTATTCCTATTGCCCATTTCCAGCTCCCCATCTCTCTTTTTATAGTAGCAAATGCTGAAATGCAGGGAACATAGAGAAGACAGAACACCATAAATGAAAATGCTGAAAGAGGAGTAAAAACATTTGCAAGAATTCCTGTCAGAGCATTGGTGTTTGCCGCCGAATATAAAACACCCATAGTTGACACAACAGCTTCCTTTGCCACAAGCCCTGCAAGGAGTGAAACAGCCGCCTGCCAGGTTCCGAACCCAAGCGGTTTTAAAAGTGGTGCTATTTCTGAGCCAATAGCCGCAAAAATACTTTCCGAACTGTTATCAGTAAAGCGTAAAGACGTTGTAAGATTCTGAAGCAGCCAGATTATTATACTCATGGCAAAAATAATTGTTCCGGCTTTTATGATGAATCCTTTTGTCTTTTCCCATGTATTTTTCACCACGGATTTTACAAGCGGACGGCGGTACGGAGGAAGTTCCATAACAAACGGAGCCTTATTCTCTTTAAAAAGCGTCTTTTTGAAAACTGCCCCCATAACAATTGCCATAACAAGGCCGATAATATACATACTGAACACTACAAATCCCTTGTATGCCCCGAAAAACGCTCCCGCAAAAAGAGCGTATATCGGCAGTTTTGCACCGCATGACATAAACGGTGTAAGCATTATCGTCATACGTCGTTCATTTGTATTTTCCTGCGTTCTTGCCGCCATAACAGCCGGAGTTGTACAGCCGAATCCCATAAGCATAGGTATAAAGGACTTTCCCGAAAGCCCGAGCTTACGCAGAAAACGGTCCGTAAGAAAGGCAGCCCTTGCCATATATCCGCTGTCCTCAAGAAGTGAAAGACAAAGGAACAGTATTGCAATCTGCGGCAGAAACACCAGAACTCCACCGACACCGCCGATTATACCGCTGCATATCAGCCGCTGAGTCCATTCAGGTGCATTTGCCAACTCAAGAAGATTCAGAATCTGAGGTGAAAGAAAATTATTAAAAAGCTTTTCTATAAGGTCGCTCAGAAATGTTCCGACTGAGCCAAAGGTCAGCATAAACATACCCATCATTATAAGGAAAAAAATCGGAAAAGCAAGTACCCTGTTCGTTACAACACGGTCTATTTTGTCGGAAACGCTCGTTTTTTCAGAAGCCTTTTTCTTGACAACCGTTTTCCTTACAAGTTCCTCTATGTATCTGTATCTTGCATCAGCCACAAGAGCTTCCCTGTCATTGTAAGGAGAACGCTGTTCATAGTCCTTTGCAATTTCTTCTATATTCTCCCTCTGTTCATCAGTCAGCGGAAAATATTTCTCAACCGAGAAGTCACCCTCCAGAAACTTAGATGCAAAATAAGGATAAGCTTTTGAATCAGGCTCATTTTTATCAACGATTACAGCATAAATACTGTTAATGGCATTTCTTGTAAGTCTGTTATAATCTATTTCACATGGTTTATGCTGATGATTTATAACATGATGTATCTCCTCAATCACCTTATCAACATTTTCATTTTTTCTTGCTGATATAGGAATAAATGGTATCCCAAAAAGTTCAGACAGATATTCACAATCAATATTTCCGCCGGACGCTCTCACATCGTCCATCATGTTTACGGCAATTACCATCGGCTTGTTCAGCTCTATAAGCTGAACTGTCAGATACATATTTCTTTCAAAATTTGTTCCGTCTATAATATTTATTATTGCATCGGGATTTTCATTCAGCAGAAAATCCTGTGTAACCTTTTCCTCTATGGAGTAAGGGGAAAGTGCATATATTCCCGGAAGGTCGACAACGTTATAATCCGTATTTTTAAGCTTTCCGGCTTTTTTCTCAACTGTAACTCCAGCCCAGTTGCCAACATACTGGTTGCTTCCCGTCAGAATATTGAAAAGGGTCGTTTTTCCGCAGTTCGGATTTCCTATAAGTGCCAGATTTCTTGACATACAGCTACTCTCCCTTTCCACATGGTTTCACAAAAATGTTTTTTGCCTCAGAACGCCTTATTGAAAGTTCGTATCCCCTGAGTTCTATTTCAATCGGATCACCAAACGGTGCAAATTTTTTTATCTTTATTTTCACGCCCGGAGTTATTCCCATGTCTATAAGACGGCGTTTCAGCGGTCCTGTCAGAGCAATTCCGGTAACTGTTGCACTGCTTCCCGCTTTTATATTATTCAAAGTGATTTCGCTCATATTCTCCTCCAGAAGTTAGCTTCGGTTTACTTTTTTAGAATATTATATCATTCGTCCCATTTAAAGTCAAGCTGACACTTGTTTTCACTACATTTTATGCAGACTTTTACAGGGATATTTTTCATAGTGATTTCAGTTCTGAAAACCGGCATTTCAGCTATTTTAATAAAAATTCCCAAGATGCATAAAAATAAACATTTATTTTTCACAAAAATTTCACTTGACAAAATGAAAAATATGTTATAAAATTACAGATAGAGGGACGAAAGTTCTAATTTTTTAAAAAACAACATTTGAAAATGGAGGATATAACAATGGCTCGTTTTACATTACCTCGTGATCTTTATCACGGCAAAGGCGCTCTGGAAAACCTTAAAACATTAACAGGAAAAAAAGCAATCGTTGTTGTTGGCGGCGGTTCAATGAAGAGAAACGGTTTCCTTGACAAAGCAGTCGACTACCTGAAAGAAGCAGGAATGGAAGTACAGCTTTTTGAAAATGTTGAACCGGATCCATCTGTTGAAACAGTTATGAGAGGTGCAAAGGCAATGGCTGAATTCCAGCCTGACTGGATAGTTGCCATGGGCGGCGGCTCACCTATCGATGCGGCAAAGGCTATGTGGGTATTCTATGAATATCCTGACACATCATTTGAAGATCTTATTACACCTTTCAGCTTCCCTACACTCCGTACAAAAGCTAAGTTCTGTGCTATTCCTTCAACATCAGGTACTGCAACAGAAGTTACTGCATTCTCAGTTATCACAGACTACTCAAAGGGTATCAAATATCCTCTGGCTGACTTTAATATTACTCCGGACGTTGCTGTCGTTGACCCGGCTCTGGCTGAAACAATGCCTAAGAAGCTTACAGCACACACAGGTATGGACGCTATGACACACGCTATTGAAGCTTATGTTTCAACACTGCATTGCAACTATACTGATCCGCTTGCACTTCATGCTATCAAGCTTATACATAACAACCTGAAAAAATCATATGACGGCGATATGGATGCAAGAGATACTATGCATGACGCACAATGTCTTGCAGGTATGGCATTCTCAAATGCACTTTTGGGTATCGTTCACTCAATGGCTCACAAGACAGGTGCTGCATTCACAGGCGATCATATCATTCATGGCTGTGCAAATGCTATGTATCTGCCTAAGGTTATCAAATACAATTCAAAGAATGCTGAAGCTGCTGAAAGATATGCAGAAATTGCAAAGTTCATCGACCTCAAGGGCAACACAACAGAAGAACTTGTTGATGCACTTATCGCTGAGCTTCGTTCAATGAACGATCAGCTTGACATTCCGCAGGCTATCAAATTCTACGGCAAGAGCGGTGTCAAGGCTGAAACAAGCGTAATTGACGAAAAGGAATTCATGGATAAGCTCCCTGAAACTGCTAAAAATGCTATTGCTGATGCTTGTACAGGTTCAAATCCTCGTCAGCCAAGTCAGGAAGAAATGGAAAAACTTCTTAAAGCCTGCTACTACGATCTTGATATTGATTTCTGATAATTTCATTACTCCTCTAAAATATATGGGAAGATCCTGTGCTGATTCATCAGTGCAGGATTTTTCTTTAATTTTTATTGACATACAACTGCAAATATGATAATATCTATTTTAATAAAATCATTATTTAATGGAGGACGAAAAAATGAAAAAGATTATCGCTATGGGCGAAGGACTTATAGATTTCATTCCTATGCAGACAGGCTGTGAAATAAAGGATGTGGAAAGCTTTTCGGGAAGAGTCGGCGGTGCTCCATGCAATGTTGCCGCAATGGCAG
>USJI01000147.1 GCA_900554975.1 uncultured Ruminococcus sp.
AGATGGTTGATGCCATTATTTCCGTTAAAGAATACAACAGATTCTCAAAGGGTATTTTCACATGGGTCGGATTCAAAACAAAATGGCTCGAATTTGAAAATATCCAGCGTGTAAGCGGTACGACAAAATGGTCATTCTGGGGACTGTTCCTCTATGCGATAGATGGAATTGTTGCGTTTTCAACGTTCCCTCTTGTCCTCTCCTCTTTTGCAGGACTTCTCTTCTGTCTGATTGCGTTTCTGATGATAATCTTTATCATTGCAAGAAAACTCATCTTCGGTGATCCTGTTTCCGGCTGGCCTTCACTGGTCTGCATAATGTGCTTTATTGCAGGAATTCAGCTTTTCTGCAACGGAATAGTAGGCATATATATGTCTAAAACTTACACAGAAACCAAAAAACGTCCGATATATATTCTCAGAAAAACATACAGATGCAAGGAAAACAGCGAAAAAAAATAACTTTATCCGTATTTTCAGAAAATTCATAAAAAACTGTTGACATACAGAAAATAATGTGATATACTAATTTATGTGATGTTAATCGCCCTGAAAGCCAAGCTTTTGGGGCATTATGACAAAAAAGCCGCTTTATCAGTTTAAAGCAGATAAGTGCCAATTTACATAAAGGAGAAAAGTTGCCATGAATATGAATTTTAAAAGAAAACTCCCTATCCCGAAAGAGATTCGTGAGCTTTATCCGCTTTCAGAAGAAGTACTTAAAACAAAGGAAAAAAGAGATAAAGAAATTGCTGATGTATTTACAGGAAATTCAGATAAATTCCTTCTTATAATCGGTCCTTGTTCAGCTGACAAGGAAGAACCTGTTATGGATTATGTCTGCCGTCTTGCAGTTATGCAGGAAAAGGTAAAGGACAAGATTCTCATTATTCCGAGAATCTACACAAACAAGCCGAGAACAACCGGTGAAGGCTACAAGGGTATGATTCACCAGCCGGATCCTACAAAGGACGAAGATATGCTTGAGGGTCTTATCCATGTGCGTCATCTCCATACAAGAGCCATTGAAGAAACAAAGCTTACCTGTGCGGACGAAATGCTTTATCCTGAAAATTACAGATATCTGTTCGATCTTCTTTCATACAATGCCGTAGGTGCACGTTCTGTTGAAGACCAGCAGCACAGACTTACAGCAAGCGGAATGGATATTCCTGTTGGTATGAAAAACCCGACAGGCGGTGACCTTTCTGTAATGCTCAACTCCATTACAGCGGCTCAGGGTTGCCACACTTTCCTTTACAGAGGCTGGGAAGTTTCAACTTCAGGAAACCCTTATGCACACGCTATTTTAAGAGGCTCTGTAAATAAGCATGGTCAGAACATTCCTAACTACCACTACGAAGACCTTCGTCTTCTTTTCGAGCTTTACAATCAGAAAAATCTTGTAAACAGATCTGTTATAGTTGATACAAACCACGCAAATTCCGGAAAGAAATATCTTGAACAGATCAGAATCAGCAACGAAGTCCTCCACAGCAGAAGACATTCAGACGACATCAAAAACCTTGTTAAAGGACTTATGATAGAAAGCTATATCGAAGACGGAAATCAGCCTGTTGACGGCGGTGTTTACGGAAAATCCATCACAGACCCTTGCCTTGGCTGGGAAAAGACAGAACGTCTTATCCTTGATATTGCTGATCAGCTTTGATAAGAAACAAAACGGATATTTATCACAAGGAGTATGCAAATTCTGCGTACTCCCTGTTTTTTTGAAAAAATATAATATTTTTTGTAATCAGCTATTGAAAAGTGTAAAAAAATTTGTTATAATGAATAATGTATAGATTAAAAAGCATGAATAACCCGATTGTCTGAAAGGAGCGTGTTTCCATGACTGTCAGAGAACAGACCGAGCTTCTTGAAAAGAACACTTTAAGTCCTTTTGCCTGCATTTCAGCAGGACACGGCAGACGAATTATTCCCGAGAAAAAATGTCCGATGCGGACTGATTTCCAGAGGGACAGGGACAGGATTCTGCATTGTAATGCATTCAGAAGACTCAAAAGGAAAACTCAGGTTTTTCTCTCCCCTGTCGGCGACCATTACAGAACCCGTCTTACACACACTCTTGAAGTCTCACAGATAGCAAGAACTATCGCAAGGGCTTTAAGGCTGAACGAAGACCTGACCGAAGCTGTTGCTCTGGGGCATGACCTCGGGCATTCACCTTTCGGGCATTCGGGAGAGGCTATTCTTGATGAGATATGTCCTTACGGTTTCAGGCATTATATACAAAGCGTCCGTGTGGTTCACTACATAGAAAAGGGCGGAAAAGGTCTGAACCTTACTTTTGAAGTCAAAAACGGTATCGCCTGTCACACAAACGGTGTTGCCGCAACTGCGGAAGGAAATGTTGTAAGGCTTTCCGACAAGATAGCCTATATAAATCATGATATCGAAGATGCTATCCGTGCAGGTATTCTTAAAAATTCCGACCTCCCGGAAAGAGCTGTAAAAGTACTCGGAAAGACAAAATCCGAAAGAATAACAACTCTTGTTTCATCAGTTGTTGAAAACGGTGCAGAAGAAATACGCATGACTCCTCCGATAAAAGAGGCACATGATGAGCTGAGGAGTTTTATGTTTGAAAACGTATACACAAATTCCATAGCCAAAACTGAGGAGAAAAAAGCAAAACTTCTTGTGGAACAGCTGTATGAACATTTCAGACGTTATCCAGAGAGAATGCCCGATGAATATCAGAATATCTGCCGGAAGTATGACTGCGACAGAGCAGTCTGCGACTATATTTCCGGTATGAGTGACGGTTATGCAGTTGACCTTTTTAATGAACTTTTTGTCCCACGCTCGTGGAAATAATTTCAAGGAGGAATATATATGCCGCTTCCGGAAGAATTTTTATATCAGCTTAAAACGGCAAATCCGATAGATTCGTTTGTCGGCACTTATGTAAACCTCCTCCGCAGCGGAAAGGATTTTGTTGCGCTATGTCCTTTTCATGCAGAAAAAACGCCGTCTTTCCATGTTTATACCGATACGCAGAGTTTTTACTGTTTCGGCTGTGGCGCAGGCGGAGATGTAATAACTTTTGCAAAACGTATTGAAAATCTTGAATATATCGAAGCTGTAAGACTGCTTGCACAGCGTGGCGGTCTGGAGATGCCGGAAGACAAGGGCGATACAAGAATAGCAGACCTGAAAAAAAGAATACTCGAAATCAATCGTGAAACTGCAAATTATTATTACAGGCAGCTTGTTTCGGGTTCAGACAAGAGAGGTCTTGCCTATTTTGCCGGAAGAAAACTCAGGCCGGAAACCATAAAAAAATATGGGCTTGGGTATGCTCCCGCAAGCTGGGACGGTCTGAGAAAACACCTTCTCCCGCTTGGATACACCGATGATGAAATGATTGCATCGGGAGTCAGAAGCGTAAGCAGAAATGGAAAAAACGTATATGATACTTTCAGGGAAAGAGTCATTTTCCCGATTGTTGACCTGAGAGGGAACATTATTGCTTTCGGCGGAAGAACTCTTGTTCCGGATGGTATACCGAAATATCTCAACACATCTGACACGCCTGTGTTTAAAAAAAGCAGAAACCTGTTTTCACTGAACTTTGCCAAAAACTCCCCTGTCAAGCGGCTTATACTGGCTGAGGGTTATATGGACGTCATCGCTGTGAATCAGGCAGGATTTGAAAACGTTGTTGCAACGCTCGGAACGGCACTTACTCCGGAACAGGCTCAGATAATGAAGCATTACGCCGACGAAGTCATAATTTCATACGACAGCGATGAAGCCGGTCAGAAAGCGACAAGACGTGCTATAAATCTTCTGAGTGAAGCCGGAATAAATACGAAAATTATTAAAATGAGCGGTGCAAAGGATCCGGACGAATTTATAAAAAAATTCGGAGCGACAAGGTTTAAGATGCTTCTTGACGATTCTGAAGGAGCGGTAAATTTTGAACTTGAAAAGTGCCGGAGCGGACTTGACCTCAACAGCGAGCCCGACAAAATAAAGTTTCTGAAAAATGCAGTCAGGGTTCTGGCGGGAATATCAAACCGTCTTGAAAGAGATGTCTACATATCCAAAACTGCTAAAATGGCTGATGTCAGTATTGAAATTCTACGGGCTCAGGTAAATGATGAAATACGGAAAAATATCAACATTGACAGA
>USJI01000148.1 GCA_900554975.1 uncultured Ruminococcus sp.
GAATTGAAACAGCGGCAAATACTTCTGTACGAGTTTCAGCAGATGCTGTTCAGATTGAACCTGTACTGGTTGCACCTGTGATTGCGGCACCGTTTCTGATTATACTGCTGGGATTTTTAGTGTTCGGTGCATTCAGAAGAAAAGGAAAACCGAAAGGGGCTGAAAGTATTGAAAAAGAAGATTTTTAAATACCTGACATTGTGTATGGTTATTGTCATTTTCAGCTGCTTTTCTGTTTGTGCTGAGGAAAACAAGTCGGATACGCTGACGATAACTTGTCAGAAGGATGATATTATACTCAGCAATATGGAATGGAAAATTTATAAAGTTGCTGAAATACAAAACAATAGCTACGAGCTTACAGGGGATTTTCAGAACTATTCCGTAAATCTTAACGGTCTTTCAACGTCTCAGCTTCAGGCGGCGGCAGTTACCCTTGAAACGTATGCGGCAGTTGACAAAATATCTCCGCTGAATACCGGACTGACAAATAACGAAGGACAGATTGCTTTTGGAGGGCTGGATTTCGGATTGTATCTGGTGGCTGGGGAATCTGTAATTGCTTCCGGAAAATGCTATGTGCCATCGCCGTCGCTTATTGTACTTGATGACAGCGATGATAAGGGTCTGAACTGGAAGTATGATGTTAATGCTACACCGAAACTCAGAGTCCTGCCGGAATCCATGAGAATATACAGCTTTGACTGTACTGTAAAAAAGACATGGACAGATGACAGTGAAAGCATACGTCCGAAGTCTGTGACAGCAGTTCTTACCAAAAATGGCGAGGAGTTCAGAACAGTTGAATTGAATGAGGAAAATAACTGGCAGTATAAATGGGAAAACCTTTCATCTGAGTATAAGTGGAAGGTAATCGAAAAGGACGTTCCCGAAAATTATACTGTGACATATACGGAAAATGATATAAAAACAGGTGTCAATTCAGATCCGGATAAGGAATTTATCATAAATAATACTTATTCTGAACCACCGACGACAATACAGACTCAGCAGGTGTCAGCCTCGACTCAGCCGGCACCGGAGAAACTTCCGCAGACCGGACAGCTCTGGTGGCCGGTTCCGGTGATGTCAGCTGTCGGACTTGTGACATTTTCAGCCGGATGGAAATTAAATTCATGCAAGAGGAAAAAGAATGAAAAGTAAAACAGGGGTAGTTTTTATGGCAATCGGGGCAGTGCTTATCACAGCGGCATTGTCCCTCGCTTTTTATAATATACATACAGACAGAAATGCAGGGGATTATGCTGAAAAGACTCTTGAAGAGATTGAATCTCAGATGCCTGAACTTGAGAACCCATCTGAAATCCCTGAGATAAACGGAAATCAGCTGATTGAGAGTGAACTTATGGATTCGGCGGAAATAGACGGGCATAGCTATGTGGGAATAATACATATCCCTTCGCTTGATATAAAACTTCCTGTAATGAGTAAATGGAATTATGAAAATCTTAAACTTTCGCCCTGTCTTTACAGCGGAAGTCTGAAAGAGAATTCAATGATAATAGCGGCTCATAATTATTCAAGCCATTTCGGAAAAATCAAGGAACTTAAATCAGACGATGAGGTATACTTTATAGATATGAAAGGCTATGTCTATGCCTATAAAGTCTGTGAAACCGATATTCTGGACGGTACTGATACGGAAGAAATGAAGTCAGGCAACTGGCCGCTTACTCTCTTTACCTGCAATTTCAGCGGTACTCAGAGAGTTACAGTACGCTGTGACAATATGAACAATTAAACGAAATCCCCTCTTATGACAGAGGGGATTTTTCAGCAGTAAAATAAAATCTTTATAAATTTTATTTATCTATTGAAAATACAGCATATTTTGTGCTATAATAAAATATAAATATGTTTTTGAGGAAGTGTTTTTTTGCGGATACTTGGAATTGATCCCGGATATGCAATTGTGGGGTTCGGTGTTACGGATTATTCCGGAGTTAATTTTGCACCGGTTGAATACGGAGCAATACTTACTGAGGCACACACAGACTTCTCTGAAAGACTTAAATGCATTGCGGACGATATGGACTATATCCTTGAAAAGTTCCAGCCGGACTGTATGTCAATAGAAAAGCTGTTTTTTACGAACAATCAGAAGACGGCTATAGACGTTGCACAGGCAAGGGGAGTTATAGTTTTGTCGGCGGTAAGGCATGATGTTCCGGTTTTTGAATATACTCCGCTTCAGGTCAAACAGTCGGTAGTAGGTTATGGCAAGGCGGAAAAAAAACAGGTGATGGATATGACAAGGCGTATACTGAAGCTTGAACAGATTCCGAAACCGGACGATGCGGCTGATGCTCTGGCACTTTCAATATGTCATGGACATTGCTGCAAAGGTATAAGATGAATAATAAGTAAGGTGAAATAAATGATTTACAGTGTGAGAGGAAAGCTGATACATAAGGAACCGTTTCTTGCGGTCGTTGAATGCGGCGGTGTCGGATATGCCTGTCGTACTACCTGTATGATTTGTTTTGGTATGACAGCATCACAGCTTGGTGAAACCGGAACGGAAGTGAGTCTTTACACATATCTGTATGTAAGGGAGGATAATGTTGAGCTTTTCGGCTTTTATTCTATGCAGGAGCTTAACTGCTTTAAGATGCTGATATCTGTTTCGGGTGTAGGCCCTAAGGCGGCACTTTCCATACTTTCAGATATTGACGCACAGCGTTTTGCACTTACTATTGCTTCCGGTGAAAGCAAAGTTTTTACCAAAACAAAGGGTGTAGGCCCGAAACTTGCACAGAGGATAGTGCTGGAGCTTAAAGACAAAATCGCCAAGGAAAATATTTCAGCGGCTGATATCAAGGCTTCGGGCAATGTTTTTGTGCCTGCCGGAGATAACTGCTCTGAAGCAGTATCCGCTTTGATGGTTTTGGGATTTTCGCAGGAAGAGGTTGCGTCCGCCGTTTCAAAGATTGACCCTGCACTCGATACAGGTGAGATAGTGAAACAGGCTCTTAAAATTATAGGAAACAAATAATTCACTGAATATACAGGAAAGGTGAAAGCAAATTGATAGAAACAGGAGATATGGAATTTGAAAGCCGTGCGGTAGCTCCCGAATATACAGAAGCAGATTCTGAAACGGAATTTACACTTCGTCCGCAGACCCTTTCGGAATATATCGGTCAGGATAAGGTCAAGGAAAATCTGGCGATATACATAGAAGCGGCAAAACGCAGGGGCGATCCGCTTGACCATGTTCTGCTTTATGGCCCTCCGGGACTTGGCAAAACAACGCTTGCGGGAATTATTGCTCATGAAATGGGTGCAAATCTCAGAATAACAACGGGTCCGGCGATAGAAAAACCGGGTGACCTTGCGGCACTTCTGACGAATCTTTCGGCAAACGATGTCTTGTTTATAGATGAGATACACCGGCTTTCACGTTCTATTGAGGAAATCCTTTATCCTGCGCTTGAGGACAATGCACTTGACATTGTTATAGGAAAAGGACCGTCAGCACGTTCAATTCGTGTTGATCTGGAGAAATTTACGCTTGTCGGTGCGACAACCCGTGCCGGACAGCTTACATCACCGCTGAGAGACCGTTTCGGAATAATTCAGCGTCTTGAGCTTTATACGAATGACCAGCTCAGCGATATTATAAGGCGAAGCAGTACGATACTCGGCATAGCCTGTACATCAGACGGTGCACTTGAAATTGCAAAACGTTCAAGGGGAACGCCGAGAATCGCAAACAGGCTTTTGAAACGTGTGAGGGATTTTGCCGAAGTCATGGGCGATGGTGAAATAACAGCGGATATTGCAACTATAGCCCTCAACAGGCTTGAAATAGATTCGCTCGGGCTTGACAGCCTTGATAAAAGAATGCTTACAATGCTTATAAAGGGCTATAACGGCGGGCCGGCAGGACTTGAAACACTTGCTTCGGCAATAGGAGAAGAATCAGTTACACTTGAAGATGTGTGCGAACCGTTTCTGATGCAGCTGGGATTTCTCGCAAGAACTCCCAGAGGCAGAGTTGCGACAAAACTGGCTTACGAGCATCTTGGTTTCTTAAAGGAAGACGATGACAGCTCACAGCTAAGATTACAATAAATTATTCAGA
>USJI01000149.1 GCA_900554975.1 uncultured Ruminococcus sp.
GGGGATAACTATTTTTCTGAGAACCAGTAAAGGCGTTGTGCAGACAAATGAGGGCACGGAATTTCTGGTATATGCACGTCAGGTTTATCAGCAGTATGAACTTCTTGAAGAAAAGTATGTCGTTCACAAAAATGTCAAGAGAAAATTCGGGGTTTCCACACAGCATTATTCTTTTGCTGTAAAAGCGTTTGTTGAAATGGTAAAGAAATATGATACGCTCGAATTTGAATTTGCAGTAAGGGAAACAAAAACGCTTGATATTATTCGTGATGTCGGGATTTTAAAAAGCGAAATAGGAATTCTTTATATAAGCAGCTATAACAGAAAAATAATACAGAAATATCTCGATGAATATGAGCTTGAATTTCATCCGCTGACAGAGTGCAGAGCCTATGTTTATATGTACAGGGAGCATCCGCTGGCAAATGAAAAATCAATAAATATGGAACAGCTGAAAAATTATCCCTGTCTTTCGTTTGAACAGGGAGAGAACGGTTCGTTTTACCTTTCAGAAGAAATTTTAAGCGACAAT
The DNA here is from genome assembly GCA_900554975.1 of uncultured Ruminococcus sp. Taxonomy (GTDB): domain Bacteria; phylum Bacillota; class Clostridia; order Oscillospirales; family Ruminococcaceae; genus Porcipelethomonas. The sequence goes on from USJI01000149.1 coordinate 533, forward strand.
GAGTATCCGAGAGTAATCAAGGCGTGTGACAGGGCAACCATGCTTAATCTTATGGTCGGACTGAACGGATATACATTATGTTCCGGAATAATCTGTGAGGAGCTGAACGGCGGTGACTATATAGTAGTACCGTTTGAGGAAGATGACGATAACAAAAACAGTATCATGAAAATCGGTTATATAGTAAAGAAACGCTGCACGCTCAGCGAAATAGGAGAGACATATATAGAAGAAGTAAAGAAATATCTTAATTGTCAGATTTAGAAAACAGTTCCCTTATACCTGTTATCAGTACGAAAACCGAAAATATTTTCGTCATATATTCGTTCCCGACAGAACGGGCAATAAAAGTTCCTGCAACAGCTGTTATGCAGCCGCATATTATTGCAGGAATTATTTTTTTCCATCTGACAAGTCTGTTTCTGGTATGGAGAATCAGTGCGGCAAATGCAATAGGTATGAAGAACAGAAGGTTTATACCCTGTGAGGTGAGCTGATTCATACATGCAATAAGCGTCATGTAAAGAATGAGTATCATTCCGCCGCCAAGCCCGAGCGACGCTAAAATTCCCGTGACAAAAGCCGCTGACAAAAAAAGAATATTCATTTGCAAAACAACCTTATCCCTGAAATTATCAGAAGTATTCCGAATGCTTTTTTAAGATATTTTGAGGGGATTTTTTTCATTATTATTCCGCCGAGAAGTGAACCTGCAAGTCCTGCAATTATGACAGGAATAGTATCTGTAAAGACGTCTTTTACGATACTGTAATAAAAAAGGCAGCTTACTATACTCAGCGGAAGTGTAAGAGCGATAGAAGTTGCATGGGATTCCTTTGTACTCAGCCCTGATTTTTTCAGCATCGGAACGGCAATTATACCGCCGCCCGAGCCGAAAAGACCGTTTGCAATGCCTGTTACCGCACCGAGAATGCAGAAATATAACTTTCCTTTTCCGGCTGTATTTTTCATGTCAGGCATTTTAAACTATCATTGATGAAAAACAATCCACAGCTGTACCGAATGCTTTTATTGCTTTTCCGGTGCTTTTTTTGAGCATCTTCTTTTTTCTGTCAGGTGACCTTGATATCATATAAACTGCTGTTCCTGTCATCATGCCGATTGCGGCGCCCTTTACCATTGATTTTATTTCCATAGTTTATCACTCCAGTTTTTAAAATTTACATTTATATTATCTGCATCTGCGATAAAAAAATTCAGGAAAAAACTGCAAAAAATAAAGGAACGTGTGATAACGTTCCTTAGAATATTTTTTGAAATTTGAATTTAAATTTTTTCCTTTGCTTCTATTTCTTCTATCTTTTCTTTTACCTGTGAAAAGTGTTTTACTGCCTGAAGTCCCAGAATAACAACGCCACCGATAATAAAGAACAGTATACTGAATGTATCAAATGACATTGCAGACTGAGGAGGATCAAGTGATTCAGGACCTTTTACTACCGCATAGAGCGAGCCGATCATAAGACCGAGAATAGCGTAAACTGTCTGTGAACGGAACTTTTCAAGTGATTTTTTTACAAGTCTGATTATAAGGGCAATTCCGAGAAGAACTCCGACGCCGAAGAATATAAGTAGAGGAAGTCCCTGCATATTAAGGTGAAGGAAATCCTTGATAGCTGTCATTACCGGCAGATATGTACCGAAAATAAGAAGAATTGTTGAACCGGAGATACCAGGCAGAACCATTGCTGAAATACCAAGCATACCCGTCAGCATGAAGTACAGCAGACTTCCGATGTTATATCCTGTATCACTTGTATTTGCGGTTTCTGAAGGGTTAAGTGCTGTTATAAGTACAACGAGTGCGATTCCGGCAGCCATGAATATCAGATTGTAATATTTTCTGGCAAGAACCTTTTTTTCCTCCATAATAATAAGCGGTATGGAGAAAATGATGAAACCGATAAACAGTGAACTTACCTGATAGATGTGTGACTGAAAAATGCTTGTGAGAATAAGTACGGCAGAAATGAAACCAACGCCCCACGCTATGCCGAGCTTTACTAAAAATTTGATTGCTTTTATGCGTTTTTCTTTCTTTATTTCTTTACTTTCCTTGCTTGGGACAAATGCATCAAGTGAACCGATAAAATCATCGTAAAATCCAAGCAGGAACGCAATTGTGCCTCCTGAAACACCCGGAACGCTGTCTGCAAGAGCCATTAAAAAGCCGCATACAAATATCATCTTTTTGTTTATTGCCCGAATGCAAAGATATTGTTCAGGCAATATCTCCTTTCTTTTTTATTATATTAGTGAGTCAGAAGAATTCTTTCGTCACAATATTCACATTCGAGCGTATCCCCGAATCCTGTAAATGATTTCGGGAGATAAAGTTCTGTATTGGTTATACAGTTCGGGTTTGCACATTTGCAGTCATTGTGTACAGAGCCTTTCAGCAGCTGTGTAGGGTTCGGATTTTCAAGCATTGTCATGATAAGAGCCATTCTTACATACATACCGTATTTTGCCTGCTTGAAATATACTGCACGAGGGTCATTATCCACATCTATTGAAATTTCATCAACTCTTGGCATAGGGTGCAATACGATCATATCTGAACGGCTTTTTCTGAGCTTTTTAAGATCAAGCACATATGTATCCTTCTGTGCGAGATATTCTTCCTGACTTGCAAAACGTTCCTGCTGTATTCTTGTCATGTAAAGCATATCAAGATCGCCTATGACTTCATCAAGTGAGGAAACTTCCGTATATCTGCTTCCACTTGCAGTTATTATGTCTTTTACATAGGAAGGAAGTTTAAGCTCAGGTGTGGATATAAGCACGAATGTGTTTCCAGAATAAGCAGAAAGTGCTTTGCAAAGTGAATGAACAGTTCTTCCGTTTACGAGGTCGCCGCAAAGACCGATGTTAAGATTATCAAGTCTGCCCTTTTCCTCCTTGAGTGTAAGAAGGTCGGTGAGCGTCTGTGTAGGGTGGAGATGACCGCCGTCACCGGCATTTATTACAGAGCAGTCGGCAGTAAGTGCGGCTGCTTTGGCAGCTCCCGGTTTCGGGTGTCTTATGACAAGAACGTCTGCGTAGTTGCTGACGATTTTGGTTGTGTCCTTGAGATTCTCACCTTTTGAAACGGAAGAAGTTGCAGGATTGTCAAAACCGATTATGCTTCCGCCGAGTCTTATCATTGCTGACTGGAATGACATCTGTGTTCTTGTTGATGGTTCGTAGAAAAGCGTTGCCATGATTTTTCCGTCACAGGCATGAGTGTATCGCTGAGGATGATTTTTAATGTCATGTCCAAGACTTATGATTTTGTTCCACCATGAAACGGGGTAATCATTAAGGTCGATCAGATGTGGAAATGGTGTTATCATTTTTAGCCTCCTGGAAATTTAAAATTCCTTTAAAATTTTTATAGAAGTGAAGAGCCGTTGACGATCATTTTGAACTGAAGTCCGAGATATGAACAGGCTCTCTTGCACAAAAGCATACGGTTGAGGAAAATTTCAAAATATTCTATAACAGGTGAAATTTCCGTATCTATTTCAAGGTCAAGAATAATTGCAGTTTTGTTT
>USJI01000150.1 GCA_900554975.1 uncultured Ruminococcus sp.
TCCCCGCTGCTTTGTACAGCACCATCCGAAACGGAAAACGGCTGCGTCTGTGCAGGCTGAGTTGTTTTTTCCACCGCAGTTACATTGTATGTACTGAAAGTTCCCCCGAAAACAATACAGCTAATCCCCAAAGCTATTAAATTTTTTTTAATTCCTTGAAAGTGCATCTGATTTCTCCAGTTTTTTATTCAGAATCGCTGTCCTCTAACGATTCATCAGCATTATCGCTGTTTTCAGAATCACTGGATTTCTTTGTGAAATCCTCAACTGATTCATCTCCACGCAGGCGTCTTGCTATAACAATAAAACGTGAATTGTCCTCATCCATGTAACAGGTTGACAGTGTAAGAAGCTTGTCGCCGTACTTTACATCTATGTCAGGTGATATCATAGATCTGTCCTTTACGGTTTCAACATATTTGTTGAAATCCTTTTCATCGCTGAGGTCTTCCTGATCCCAGTAGGCAAATTCTTCACCATAGGAGCTTTCGCCATAGCTTCCGCTTGTAACGAAATATCCGAAGATAACATATTTATAATCCTTGTAATTTGAACTGAATTCAATTATTGAATTATCGTCATAGAATGAACTGTCCTGTCTGTAATAATGCAGGTTTGCAAACTTTGCTCCGGACAGCATATTGTGTCCGTAAAGAACTATGTTTTCCGACTGTTTACTTTCATCGTTTCCGAAATTATCACGGTAATCCATGAATATTGTACCGGATTCAAGATAATTTCCATAAATATCTGTATCAAGATAATAAGCGTTTCCCTCGTCCTCAAGGTTTTCGCCCTTATACTGTGTAACAGGATAATCTATCATCGTATTACTGATTCTGATATATCCCACACCATCGCCATTATAGCTTTTGAGCGATCTTGCAGTACTGTTCATGCCATTTGGCTCAAACGAGAAGTTATCAATATCCGGAAGTGTATCCACCTTTGCCGGAGCTTCTGTTGTCGGCTCTAAAACGTCCGCAACTTCGGAAGATTCCTTTTCCTTGTCACAGCCTGTCATTGAAACTGACGAGGCAAGCATAAGTGCAGCCATACCGCATCCTATAAGTATTTTTCTTTTGTTACTCATTTTCTTTTCCCCTGTTTTTCTTTTTATTGTGCCGGACTCAGCGGATATCCTTCAAAGTCCGCATCCGGGTCGTAGGTTTCTTCGTTCCATTCATAATATATTGACGGCCATAAAATATTGTCATTTGCCCTCACACTGTCTGTTCCTGCATACGGATCTTCGCCGTCCCTTACAAGCCTTGCCATAACAAAAAGTCTTGCAGAGCTGAACATTCCATTACACGTCTGAAGCGTCAGCAGCTGGTCGCCGTATCTTACATCAACATTGTTAAGAGTAAGTGCACGTTTTCTTGCGTTGTTTACATACTCATAAAAATCATCTTCACCGTTGAAATCAAGAGTATTCCAGCAGTCAAACTTTGTTTCCGTTTCATCATCAGCATCAACTATAAAATACGCAAATATTTTATACTGATATGTCTTATAGTTTGAACTGAGTTCTATAATTGGATGCTCACTGTAAAATCCGTCGACATCCATATAATCCTGCAAACTGCCGAACATTGACCTGTCCTTCATATCATGACCGTATATGACGAGATTGGCTGAATTGTCCAGAACCTTTACTCCGTCAACAACATAGTCAAAATAGTTACGCCAGTCGAGGAATATCGTACCTGCCTTTTCCTCCTGAAGGTCAATATTCTTATCCATGTAATACTCGTTGCCGTCCTCTTTTCTTCGCTGAACAACAGGATAGCTTATAACGGTATCAGGAATATTTATATATCCGATAACATCGGAGTTTCTTTCAAGAAGCTTTTTCGCTCCCTCTTTCAGAGTCCATACTTCCGCCGCACTGCTTTCATCAGCAACGCTGACAACGGAATTCTCCGCCTCGCTGTATATTTTCTGAAGGTCGCCTCCAAGCTGTTGGTTTTTATGATTGCCCCAGTAGTAATCAACCACCATGAAAAGGCATATTGTAAATATAATAACAGATGCCAGAAAAACGACTTTTCTGATAACCTGTGCAGCACAGTCCCCACGGCATGGCACAAGACTTCTGACAGCCTCCTCAAAATGTCCGGGAGGTGTCGGCGAATCGTCATCTTCCGGAAGATTATCCGGCATTACAACAAGCATCTGATGAACGAACTCAAAAATTCTGTAAGCCGCATTCATTCTGATATTGTCACGGCTCTTATCCTCAAGTTCCCATAGTCTTAAAAGCTTTACTATTTTCTTTTTTCCACAGCTTATGCCGACATAAACAGTTCCGACCGGTTTTTCAGGAGTACCGCCCCCCGGGCCGGCTGTTCCGGTAACAGAAATGCAGATATCCGCTCCGGATTGTTTTGAAAGCCCTGAAACCATAGCCAGAGCCACCTGTTTGCTGACAGCACCATACTGTTTAAAAAGAGATTTCGGCACACCGAGATATTCATGTTTTATCTTGTTTGAATAAGTGCATACACCTATTTCAAATATTTTTGAAGCTCCCGGGACAGATGTAATCAGCTCTGAAAGAAGACCGCCTGTACAGCTTTCCGCAGTAGCTATAGTTACACCCTTATGCAGTAATAATTTTACTACATCTGTAACCAATTTGTCAAGATTCTCAGCTGTTACTTTGGAATTTTGTCCTATTTCACCGAAGTTCGCATCCGAATTTTTCATATTTTCACCAAGTCTTTATTCACTAATTTGTAATCTTTAATCTTCCACATTGAATATTTTAAGCTCAGTATTTTTAACCGCCTCATCAAGCATTTCTGTGAAGTCAAAATTGCCCTCAGCCTTCTCAACGTCTGAAAGGAAAGGCTTTACCTTAGGATGACGAGGAGTAAATACTGTGCAGCAGTCCTCATAAGGCTGTATGGAGGTTTCAAACGTATCTATCTTTCTTGCAATCTCGATTATTTCTGTTTTATCCATTCCGATAAGCGGACGGAAAACAGGCATTTCACAAACTGCGTCTGTACAGGCAATAGCGTTCATTGTCTGGCTTGCAACCTGTCCTACGCTTTCGCCTGTGATGAGTGCCATACATTTTTCCTGTTTTGAAATTTTCTGAGCAATCTTCATCATAAGTCTTCTCATGATAATTGTAAAGAATTCCTCAGGACAGTGATTCCTGATAGCCTCCTGAATCTCAGTAAACGGAACGCAGAAAAACGAGATGCTTCCGCAGTAACCTGTAAGCTTCTGACAAAGCTCCTCAACTTTAAGTCTTGCCCTGTCAGATGTATACGGAGGGCTTACATAGTGTATCGCAGAAATATGAACACCACGTTTTGCGAGCATATACCCTGCAACCGGACTGTCAATACCGCCGGACAGCAAAAGCATTGCATTGCCGCTTGTTCCGACAGGAAGTCCGCCCGCACCCTTTATATTTTCCGCATGGATATATGCATTTGTGTCACGAATCTCAACAGTAACAGTAACCTCAGGGTCATTTACATCAACTTTCAGATGAGGGAACCTGTCCAGCAGAACTCCGCCCATTTCCATGCATATTTCAGGGGATTTCATAGGAAAAGTCTTGTCCGCTCTCTTGGCATTTACCTTGAAAGTTTTCGCATAGCTTAAAATCTCATCAAGATATTCTGTGCTTTTCGCCTTTATATCGTCAAAATTCTTTTCACATACAGCCGCACGGCATATCGTTGCGATACCGAATATCTTTTTCAGCCTTTCCATAACTTCAGCCATGTCGATGCTGTCATCAAGCGGAGTTACATATATCGTTGACTGAGCCTTTGTAACATCAAACTCTCCCAGAGATTTTATTCTTCTTTTTATATTTTTTATCAGAACGTCCTCAAAAGTTCTCTTGTTAAGACCTTTCAGAGCCATTTCACCATATTTTGCCAGTATAATTTCCTGCATTACTTCATTTCCACCTTTATTCAAAATAAAAAAGCTCTTCAAAATTCTTTTCAAGAGCCACACATATCAGAAGTGCGAGTTTGGCACTCGGGCAAAACTGATTGTTTTCTATTGAGCTTATCGTCTGCCTTGAAACTCCGA
>USJI01000151.1 GCA_900554975.1 uncultured Ruminococcus sp.
GGAGATTGCCCAGCCGAGAGAACCAGTTGTTCCCGGGAACTGCTCAAGAATCTTTCTTCCGACATTTGTTGTATCAGAAGGTGAAGGAGTTACGTTTGCTCCATATGTTCTCATAACTTCACGTCTGAACGGTTTCTGCTCATATGAAACCTTAACCATGTAAACTTTACAGTCCAGATCAAAGTATGAACAAGCCATTGAAAGAGCTGTTCCCCACTGTCCTGCACCTGTTTCAGTTGTAACACCTTTGAGTCCCTGCTTCTTAGCATAATAAGCCTGTGCAATTGCGCTGTTAAGCTTATGGCTTCCGGAAGTGTTATTACCTTCAAACTTATAGTAAATTTTAGCAGGAGTTCCGAGTGCTTTTTCAAGGAAATATGCACGAACAAGCGGTGACGGACGATACATTTTATAGAAATCACGAATTTCATCCGGAATATCAAAATATGCTGTATCATTGTCAAGTTCCTGCTTTGCAAGTTCCGTACAAAAAACATTGCTAAGCTCATCAAGTGTCATCGGCTTGAGTGTTGCAGGATTCAGAAGCGGTGCAGGCTTCTGCGGTAACTGGCTGTTTGGTTACCGGATTCAACAGCGGAGCAGGCTTTTTCTTCATATCAGCTCTGACATTGTACCACTGTTTAGGAAGTTCGTCCTCACTCAGATAAATTTTATATGGGATTTTATTTTCCATTGTTTTTAATACCTCGCAATCAATTTCTTATATTTAATTTTAACATTTTTTGTGCAATTTGTCAACTATTATAAAAAGAAAAAAGCCGGATTCTCTCCAGCCCCTTTCTTTGTTCAAGTGTTTTTTCTTTTTTTCTTTTGTTCTACATTTATAATTATATCACATTTTTTACAATTTAAAATAAACATTCTGTCAACAATATATGAAAAATATGTTAACGTTTATATGCAATTTGTACATTTTTGTTGACTTTTTGTTTTTCAACTGATATAATGTAAAAAAAGGAAAAATACGAACGAAAGGATAAAAATTATGACTGAAAAAGAAAAAATGCTGAATGGTGAATACTACATCAGCTGTGACAAGGAACTGACTGCTGAACGTGAGCGTGCAAAAGATCTGTTATTTGAATTCAACAGTATCAGACCTTCAAACCGTAAGGAACGTGAAAAAATTATAAAAGAACTATTTGGCAGTGTCGGTGAAAACAGCTGGATTGAATCCCCTTTCAACTGTGATTACGGCACAAACATACACGCAGGAAAAAATTTTTACACTAATTCAAACTGCTGCATACTTGACTGTGCCAGAGTTACATTCGGTGATAATGTTCTCATCGGACCGAATACAGGTTTTTTCACACCGAATCATGCATTTGACAGTCAAGAACGTGCTGAAGGTTACGAGCGTTCCCTCCCGATAACAATCGGTGACAATGTATGGATAGGTGGAGGCGTTTCGATTATCGGCGGTGTTTCAATAGGTTCAAACACAATTATTGGTGCTGGAAGTGTAGTTATTCATGATATTCCTGATGGTGTAATTGCGGTTGGAAATCCTGCAAAACCAATAAGAAAAATAACTGATGAAGATAAAATAAACTTTATTAAATAAAAACAACCCGGAATAAAAACCGGGCTGAAAATTTATACTTTTATTTTATAAGTGAAACGCCTGTCATTTCCTTTGGCTGTTCAAGTTCCATAACTTTAAGCATTGTAGGAGCAATATCAGCCAGAACGCCGCCTTCACGAAGTTCACAATCCATTCCGACAACAATAAACGGAACAGGATTTGTTGTATGTGCTGTAAATGGTGAGCCGTCTTCTTCGAGCATCTTATCAGCGTTACCATGGTCAGCAGTGATAAGTGCAACACCGCCTTTTGCAAGTACTGCATCAACAGTTCTGCCAACACATTCATCAACAGCTTCAACAGCTGCCTTTGCCGCATCAAAAATACCTGTATGTCCGACCATATCACAGTTAGCGTAGTTCAGAATAATAGCGTCATATTTGTCGCTGTTTATAGCTTCAACTACTGCATCTGTAACTTCATAAGCACTCATTTCAGGCTTCAAGTCAAATGTTGCTACATCAGGGGACTTGATAAGAATTCTTTCTTCGCCCTCAAATGTTTTTTCCTCACCGCCATTAAAGAAGAATGTTACATGAGCATACTTCTGTGTTTCAGCAATTCTGAGCTGTGTCTTGCCCATCTTGCTGATATATTCGCCAAATGTCATTTCCAGTGATTCCGGAGGATAAGCAACCTCAACATTAGGCATTGTAGCATCATACTGAGCCATGCAGACAAACTTAACAGGGAAAAATCCATTTTTGCGTTCAAATCCGCTGAACTTTTCATCAACAAACGCTCTTGTAATCTGTCTTGCACGGTCAGGACGGAAGTTAAAGAAGATAACACTGTCATCAGCTTTTATCATACCTTCCTTGTCGCATACAGTAGGAAGCATAAATTCATCTGTTACGCCATTTGCATAAGAATCCTTTATTGCCTGTACCGGACAAGTTCCTTCAACGCCTTCGCCAAGTACCATTGCGTCATAAGCCTTTTCTACTCTGTCCCATGCGTTATCTCTGTCCATTGCATAGAAACGACCCATAACTGTTGCAACTTTGCCCACACCAATTTCATTCATCTTGTCGCAGGCTTCCTGCATATATTCAGCAGCAGATGACGGAGGAACGTCACGTCCGTCCAGAAAAGCATGAACGTAAACCTTTTCAATACCGTTCTTCTTAGCCATCTCAAGAAGTCCGTAAAGATGCTCAATATGGCTGTGAACACCGCCAGGTGAAAGAAGTCCCATAAGATGAAGAGCAGAACCTTTTTCCTTGCAGTTTTCCATTGCATTTTTAAGAGAAGCATTTTCAAGAAAACTTCCGTCTTCAATTGCCTTGGAGATTTTTACCAGCATCTGATAAACAATTCTTCCGGCACCGATATTTGTATGTCCTACTTCAGAGTTTCCCATCTGTCCGTCAGGAAGACCTACATCGAGTCCGCTTGCACCGATTAAAGTGTGCGGACCCTGTAAATATTTATCAATGTTAGGCTTTTTTGCAGCAGCAATTGCGTTGCCGTAGCTGCTTGGGTTATAGCCGAAACCGTCCATTATGATAAGTGCAACCGGTTTTTTTGACATATCGTATTTACCCTTTCCAGAAAATCTCATTCTTCATAATCTGCAACAGGAGTTACAACAGGCTTGCCTTCACTGTCAAGAAGTGCAGTCATTCCGCCGGCATATCCGTTATACGAAAAAATATAATTCACGCCGGTTTCTCTGTCAACCCATATTTCAACACCTGTCAGACTACCCTGAGAATAAGTTTTTATAAATCTATCTTTGCTTTTATTGTTTTTAAACATTAAAATCAGCCTTCAACAGCAGCCTGAACAATAACATTGAAGTCTTCAGCCTTGAGTGAAGCACCGCCGATAAGACCGCCGTCAACATTTGGCTTAGCAAGAAGTTCAGCACAGTTCTTAGCGTTCATTGAACCACCATACTGAATTGTAACTGCATCAGCTGTAGCCTGATCATAGATTTTAGCAAGTGTTGAACGGATAAATCCGCAAACTTCTTCAGCCTGGTCAGCAGTAGCTGTTTTACCTGTACCGATGGCCCATACCGGTTCATAAGCGATAACTGTCTTCTTAACGTCTTCAGCAGAAACATCAAAAAGGTCAAGCTTAATCTGACGTGCAATAACTTCTTCTGTAATGTTGCATTCACGTTCCCAGAGAAGCTCACCAACACATACGATTGGCTTTAAACCAGCTGCAAGAGCTGCCTTTGTTCTCTTGTTAACTGTTTCGTCTGTTTCGCCGAAATACTGCCTTCTTTCGGAATGGCCGATTACAACATATTCAACGCCGAGTTCAACAAGCATATCAGCAGAAATTTCACCTGTAAAAGCACCACTCTTTTCAAAGTGAACATTTTCAGCACCGATTTTAACATTTGAACCAGCTGTTGTATTGATAGCTGTTTCGAGGTTTGTGAAAGGTACGCAGGCAATTACTTCAACTTTACCTTCTGCGTTAGCAACGAGTGGCT
>USJI01000152.1 GCA_900554975.1 uncultured Ruminococcus sp.
ACAGCTGAATCACTTGCAAGATATTACAGAGAAGAAGTATTTACTTCAATGCAGAGCCTGCGTGCTGTTGCAGATGAACTGGAAATGAATGTACCTACAAAGTACTGGCCAATTCCAACATATACAGACCTTCTCTTTACAGTTTGATAATTACACCCCAAATTATATCTCTATATATTTTTGACGGATGCGTAAATGCATCCGTCATTTTTTATCTGGAAATAAGTTTTTCAAATTCTTCAGCGGCAAGTTTGTTGTATTGTTCATAATCAACATTCATAATTCCGACTTTTCCGTCGGTAAAAGCAATCATTCCGTTATAAATACCATCAACTGACGGAGGAACCATATAACCGCCGTGTGCTTTCATGAATCCGGACGGGCCGCAGATATGGGTTGATATTACCGGGATTTTAAGGGTATCGGCCTCAAGGATAGTAAGTCCAAGTCCTTCATATCTGGAGGAAAGTATAAAAAGGTCGCATTTTTTCAGTATCGGCATAGGATTACTCATTGATTTGATAATTACTATATTTTCTGACGCAGAAGAATTTTTGGCAAGCTGTGACGTTTCATTATAAAGCTCTCCGTATCCGCCGATTATTATAAGATATGAATCCGGATTTTTGCTATGGAATTTTTCAAAAGCCTGAATCAGCATATCATGACCCTTTTCATATGAAAAACGTCCGATATTTATAAATTTAAGAGAATTGCTGCTGAGTATTTTTTCAAGCACAGGAACAGTTACATTAGTTTCAGTTTCATCGTCAAAAGTCAGCGTAAGCTGTGATTTTGCCATAACTGATTTGTAGGAATGACAGTTGTTAACCACTGAAATATTGCATTTATTATCGGCTATTTCCTGAACCGATTCTACAAGATCGTCGGTAACAGCGGCAACTTTTGTGTAATTCTGATATGCATTTCTGAGGGAATTGAAATGCTGGATATTTTTTTCTTTGAGTTCATTCAGCATATTATTGTGAACGAAAACAGAAGTTTGACAATTGAAGTAACGGAAGAGATGAATCATGTTTTTTCCGTATCCTTCAAACTGCACGACAGAATCAAAATCAATTCCGCTGAAGAAGCGTATGACTTCACGCTTGAACAGTCTGTCCATATATTTTGAAGTGAATTTATTATCGCGATTCAGAATAAAATATATTCCGAGGGCGATACCTTCAAAAAGAGTATACTGTATCTTTGATGGCATCGGGAGAACATTTACTGATTCCGGAATTTTTGCGGCTCTTAAAGGTTCGTCTCGTACGGATTTTTCAGTGAATGTTATGTAATATCTTCGCTTATGTGTATCAATATTGTCAAAAAGGTTAAGCAGAGAAGTTGTTATACCGTTTTTTATAAGATTTCCGCTGTAAAAAAGTACATTTTCCTTGGAGGAATCATATATTTTTTCGGTATCGCAGATATTTTTACCTCTTAATATATGTTTTATTATTTTTTCTGCTGAATCAGGTGCATCATACGTGCAGTAAGTTTTTCTGAAATCTGCATCATTATAATTTTTAGACTGAATCATTTCATTATATAATTCACTGACATTGTATACTTTTGGGAAAGGGAGAGAATCCATTGAAACATAAGTCCCACGATGAGAAAGGTATTCTTTTTCATCATAAAGAAATAGTATGATTTTTCTGCCTGTATTGGCAAAATCGTAAAAAACACTTGAATAATCAGTTATCAGCACATCTGCACAATTGAGTACTTCATAGCTTTCATAATTCTGCGGCATTGGGATTATATGAGAATATCCGGAGTAATCAAAATCAGAATTTACAAAAGGGTGGAGTCTGACGAGCAGAATCTGTCCGTTGTTCATTTTTCGGTCAAGTTCTGAAAGATATTTTGAAATGATTTCTATCTGTTGGGATTTCTGACGTTCGGAAAGAGCTCCACGCCATGTAGGCATATATGCAAAAACTTCCTTGTCTGAAAGCCCGAGAATATTTTTCATTTCCAGTGATTTCTGTCCGTCAAAAAAAATACTGTTTCTCGGATAGCCGGTATTGAGTATTGTTCCCTTGAATACACCATTTAACATATATGCTGAAGTCATTTTTTCCTTCATGTACTCATCAGGATATATGAGAAAGTCGGAAAACAGGAGGTTTCGTTCTATATTTCCCATAGAGTATATTTCTTCCGGAACATCACGCCCCATTTTTTTCAGCGGCGTTCCATGCCATGTATTTGTAATTATCTGACCTTTCTTTTTAATGTATCTTGGAGTAATGGAGGTGTCAGTAAAAATATATTTTGTCTGTGCAAGGATTTTAAAATATTTTGCGGATCTGGGAGAGATAAGTTTGATATCGTCAATGGAATAATTTTTCAGAAGTGTTTTTATATGCTGTTTTTTTTCCGGACGGCAGGTAAGGTACATTATATATTCATTTCGGAAATTTTTGCTGACATACTCAGTCAGTCTGAAAATATTTCCGGCAAGGTCAGCACCATGCTTTGATTCAAAAAGAATAACATTATTTTTCAGCGGGAGTTTGTAATATTTACTTATATAGTATGTCTGCAAAAAGGCGGCCGCTGTCTGAGTTAAGATATGTTTTATGTTAATTTTCTGTCGCCTCCGTTATATAGTCGCTTACAAGATGAAAATGCTTTATGTCAACAAGTGCATCTATATATGTTCCTTCAGGTGTGAATTTTTCTGTATAAACCTTTCCACCTGACCTTATTATATTTATAAGCTGGGTTTTGTCATATGGAATCAGAAATTTCTTTCTTACAGATGTTTCAGGGAGATTTCTGGCAATACATTGTAAAAGTTCAGTAAATCCATGGTGTTTACGAGCGGAAATTACAGCCGTTTTACTGTCATGAGGTATATTTTGCGGATCAGGTGCAAGGTCAGCTTTATTATAAACCTTTATTCTCGGAATGCTTTCACAGCCAAGTTCATTTAAAAGTGAATCGGCAACTTCCGCCTGTTTAAATCCGTCATCTGTGCTTATATCAATAACATTTATTATAATGTCAGCACTTGCCGCTTCTTCAAGTGTACTTTTGAACGCTTCTATAAGCTGGTGAGGAAGCCGCCTTATAAGTCCGACAGTATCAACGAGCATGACACTTCTTCCATCTGGCAGTTCAAGCATTCTTGATGTAGTATCGAGTGTTGCAAAAAGTTTGTTTTCAGCAAGAACGCCGGCATCAGTAAGTGCATTTAAAAGCGTGGATTTGCCGACATTTGTGTAGCCGACAATTGCGGCAGTCAGTATACCGTCTTTTTTTCGTCTTGCACGATGAAAATCTCTGCGTTTTTCAAGTTTTTTCAGTTCTGAATCGAGAGTTTCAATCCTTCTTCTTATATGTCTTTTGTCAGTTTCCAGTTTGGATTCACCTGGGCCTCGTGTTCCTATTCCGCCACCAAGTCGGGACATTTCTATACCCTTTCCGGCAAGATGAGCAAGACGATATTTATTCTGTGCAAGCTCAACTTGTATTCTGCCCTCTTTGCTGATTGCACGCTGGGCAAATATGTCAAGAATAAGGGTGGTGCGGTCAATGACCTGAATATCAAGTATATCTTCAATATTTCTGGTTTGATTGGCTGTAAGTTCATGATCAAAAATGGCAAGGTCAACTTCAAGTGCTCTGACAGATTCGGCAATTTCCATAAGCCTTCCACGGCCGATGCAGGTTGCACTGTCATATGTCTGCCTTTTCTGAATAATATCAGCAACTGTTTCAACACCGGCAGTTTTGGCAAGTTCATAAAGTTCTGACATTGAAAGTTCTGAATCATATTCTCCGGTATCTACTCCTATAAGTATAGCTTTGGGTGTACGGGACTGTTGTGAAATTATATCCATATCCGTTCCTCCTTTGAATTTGAAAATGTATTAGTTATATTATATCATAAAGATAAATTTAAATCTATAATAAAGAAATAATTTTTGTGAATGTTGAAAATTTACAGAGAAAAAGAAGAATTTTACACTTAATAAGTGTCAAATTATGTAAATTTTCAGTTAAAATGCAGTAAAAGAATAAAGAAAAGCAGGAAGAAAG
>USJI01000153.1 GCA_900554975.1 uncultured Ruminococcus sp.
ATCTTAAAGATGCTTTAGATGACGAAGTCTGCACAAGAATAAACAATGCTCTCGGAAAAGAGTTTGCTAAAGCTGAAAAGGAAACGGTTACAACATATTCTGATGCTGACGGCAATGCACTTACTTTTAATGAGAAAGAAAATAAATATTACAGTGCTGACGGAGCGGAGTATACCGGTGCGGTCACAACGGAATCCAAAGAAGTTCTGAAAAAGATAACATTTTCATCTGATGAAAGTTTTGAAATTTCAGGTTCATCTGCCGGACTTGGTGTTCTCGGATTCAATGGTACAGCAAAATCTTCAGTTGCAAAAGATGCAGATGGAAAAGAGATTGAAGGAAGCTTTGAACTTGTATCAACTTCTGTAAATTCAAATTTTTCAAAAGTGGGTAATGTCAACGGTTCTATAAATGTTACTCTTGACGGTGTTACAAAGGCATTTGAAATCAAGGAAAATGAATCAATGTCTGACCTTCAGAAAAAGGTTCAGAGTGCGTTCGGTTCAACTGTTAAGTTCACAAATGACGGAAATGGCTGGAATATATCAGTTGCAGGATCAGGCAGACAGCTTACAGTTTCCGCTAATGCAGATACTCTGGAAGCTATTGGCTTTGGCAAGGATACAACAGTTTTGTCAAACCAGCTTGTAAGAACCGATTCTGTAGGCAAGCTTGGAATAGGTGATCCGAATGATGCTGATACAAAGCATTCATTCTCTATAAATGGTGTTGACATTGAATATACATCTGCTGATTCAGTTGCAACAATTATGAATAAGATAAACACAAGTGATGCAGGTGTAAATCTGACTTATGATGAACTCAGCGATAAATTCAAGTTTACTTCAACTTCCACCGGTTCAGGATATGACATCAATCTGACAGGCGATGATGAGGGACTTTTCTCAAAACTCGGATTTTCAATTGATGCTTCCGGTTCACTTGACCAGTCTACAGTTAAAGCAGGTCAGAATGCTGTTGTAAATATTGACGGTGTTACGGTCGAAAGAGCTAATAATGACTTTACCTATAACGGACTTACAATTTCTCTGAAATCCACAACAGGTGATTATGAACTCAATGCAGACGGAACATTTGCTGAAAACAGCGATGGTACGATTAAATCTGCCGCAGGTTCAGAGGAATCCAAGGTAGAGGTATCCACTTCAAGAGACGTAGATAAGATCGTTGAAAATCTCAAATCATTTGTTGAGGATTATAACAAGCTTATTGAAAAATTGAACGGATACACACATGAAAAGGCAAATTACAAAGATTACGCTCCGCTGACAGATGCTCAGAAAAAGGAAATGTCTGAAAAGGAAATTGAACTCTGGGAGGAAAAGGCTAAGGAAGGTCTTCTTCGTAATGACAGCGATGTTTCAAGCTTTTTGAGTGATATGCGTATGGCAATGTATTCGAATGTCGGTTCAAAGTATGTACTGTCAAATATAGGTATCAATTCAAGTTCGGAATGGAAGGATTATGGTAAACTTTCTATTGATGAAGATCAGCTCAAGAGTATGCTTGAAACTGATGCAGAAGGTGTAAAAGATCTGTTTGTAGGTGAAAACGGACTTGCTACAAGACTTAATAAGATATGCGACAAGACAGCAAGTACAAGTTCAGGCAGTCCGGGTTCTCTTGTTTCAATCGCCGGTGTTGTTGGTAAAGGTTCTGAAAATCAGAATACTATTAAGGATCAGCTTGACAGAATTGCTGATAAGATTACTACACTGAAAAAGGTATATGAAACAAGAAAAGAACGTTACTGGAGTCAGTTTAACGCAATGGAAAAAGCATTGTCAAATATGAATTCACAAAGTGATTATTTTTCTCAGATGATGGGATATTGATACAGGAGGTAGAATATGCCGACAGAAAATCCATATCAGCAGTATCAGAAGCAGTCTATAATGACTATGACTCAGGGGGAACTGGTTGTACAGCTGTTCAGGGGTTGTTCAAAGAAATTGAATTATGCTGTTTATCATATTAAAAATGGAGAGAATGAAAAAGCTGAGCAGGATCTTTATGGTGCACAGCGTATCATTAACTATCTGAATGCTTCGCTGGACAGACAGTATGATATTTCATCAAATTTACATTCATTATATGACTATTTTATCCGAATGATTATCAAAGCCAAGATAAAAATGGATGCTGGTATAATAAATGAAATTATTCCAATGATTGATGGTCTGGGAGATTCATTTCAGGAAGCCGAAAAAATTGTACATAAAAAATAAATGATACTATAAGGAAAAGCCGTCTGAGGTTTAAATTCAGACGGCTTTTTATTTTACTCAAAAATCATCAGTGTTTCTTGGCAAGGAATCTTGCAATTGCTGCGGCGTCACGAACATTAACTGTTCCGTCACCATTGAAATCAGCTATCGGCGGAATTTCTTTTCCTTTTCCGTTTGCAAGCAGTCTTGCTATGTATGCTGCATCACGAACATCAAGTTTTCCGTCATTGTTTGCATCACCTTTTAATCCTGTTGTAACATTTGTTGTTACTGTGGTTGTAACTGATGACACATCGCCTGATACGGTTGTTTCTGATGATGTACCGCTTCCCGAAACATTTGTTGCAGATGGATCTGCACTTGTTTCTGTAACATCTGTTGAGATGACAGTTGTTTGTGTTGTAGTTGTTTTTAATGTTGTTCTGGTGGTAGTCACAGTTGCTACTGTTCCTGGTTCAGGAGCTTTGCCAACGGTAACTGACAAATCCGTATCCTCTTTAACAGCATCAGTCAATATTGTATATGTGCCGCTTTTAAGGTTGTAACAATTATTATAGTCGCCATATACGTGATTTCTGTTTGAACCAACTATCTCAACTATCTCAAAATTCGTTCCGGCATCTATATCCAGGTAAGCGTCTTCATCAAGTGTGAATGTCAGCTCAGCCTTAGAGTATGCAGGAATCACATAGTTTTCATAATCTTTGATACTGTGTTCATCTTTCAGAACTTGGTATATGGTAACGGTAATATCTGTCGGTTCATCGCCTTCATTCCAGTCATTGTATCCGGAATCCTTTAAAAATGAAGTTCGTGAGGTTAAAGTAAATACACCGCGTTTACCATCCTCCAGATCAAATGTATAATCATTCTGATTCCATGACGGGTACAACGTTCCACCAAGCGTTGTATCTGATACACTCATATAGAAGGCTTTTTCTCCGTCTGCTGTAATGTAATATTCACCGGATTTTTCAGACTCAAGGAAAAATGAAGTATCATTATTATATTTAAGTTTGAAATTATACGCACCGACATCATTTAAAGTAACAGGATTAAATAGAACACTATTATTTTCCACATCATCGGCATATGCCTGTGCTGTGGAATTTTCCTTACCGTAAACTACTGCACCTCCACGAATAGCATATTTACCTATTATACATTCAGGATTTTCTATCCACATGGTCAGCTCATTATTTACTGTAAAGGCTTCATCGCCGATGCTTTTTACATTTTCAGATAGCTTTACAGTTGTTAAACATGTATCATAAAATACGGAATCACCTATGTATGTCACACTGTCAGGTATTGCAACATCTTTCAGGTTTACACAATACATGAACATTTTGTCATTTATACTTGTCAGAGCATTTGGTAATACAACAGTTTCCAGGTTTTTACAACCTGCAAAAGATGATTTTCCAATATATGTTACACTGTCCGGTATAGTTACTTCAGTAAGTGATTCACATATGAAAAATGCATGATTGTCTATACTTATAAGACTGTCCGGCATTGAAATATTCTGAATGGAGCAATTATAAAATGCACTATTACATATTCTCTTTGTTCCGTCTTTTATTTCAGCAGTTTCAATATCATTATCACAGCCGATAACCCATGTGCCTGCGTATTTGACACCTGTCTGATTTTCATAGAGGGCAGTTCCAGAGAATGCATCTTTTCCGATAAACTCCACGCTGTCAGGTATTGTTATATCAGAAAGGTTCTTACAGCCTGAAAAAGTTTCGCCGGCAATTCCTTTTGTTCCGTCCTTTATTTCAGCAGAGGTA
>USJI01000154.1 GCA_900554975.1 uncultured Ruminococcus sp.
TCTTTTGTGATATTCATGTATTTATCATATCATATTTTGAGCTTAGTGTCAACAGGCTCTAGTTGATGAACCAAATCATCATAGTTTCAAAATTGGCTTTACAGCTTATAATTTTTTTTATGTTGTATTTCAGTACAATCTTGATATTATTGGTTGTTATATTGAAGCTGGAAATAACATATGTATTCCGTTAATAACTGATAAGAATTGCTATTCTGATACAGTTATTGAAGATTATATTTCAAAAATAAAAGATGAACTGGAACTTAGAATACCAGATAAATATTTGAAAGCTAAAGGCTGGCTGTAATATTAGGACGATTACTATTACCTTGATGTGAAAGAAGAATATATTGCAGGGCGTTGACAGTAGCACTTGTAACTTGCAGGACACCGTTGACAGCATCAGTTCTTCCTCCAAGAGCGAGAACCGATTAAGACAATTTTAGACTTTTAGGAGGGAATATGGGCTTTATTGGAATTAAAGCTGCTAAATCTGATTTTAATGCAGTTATTGCCAAAACGATAAGGAAATATAGGGACATTTCAATTTCAGAAATAAAGGCGATAGTATCTGAGGGTAATTATCTATACGAATGTGATTACATCGATGATCAGGGAATTGAAGTAATACTGTCCATAAACTCGGAATTGAATAGTAACGGGATATCAACGGTGATCTATGAACACGATCAAGAAACTAATGTTGAATTCCTAAACAACTTGTTAGAATCATATGCCGAAACTGCTGCACAAGTTGAGGCTGAAATGGATGCGGAGGCTTTATTAGAAGAAGGTGAATAAATATGCCATTTGATGCGAGTGTATTAATCTCAGATTCTCGTTTAGCTTTTTGCAAGGGCAATATGAAGTTTCTCTTATTCTTGCAAAAGATGAAGTTTCTCTTATTCTTTCAAAAGAAGTGTTACAAAAAGAACCGAAAAACTCAGATGCACACCAATGGAGGAATATGAATGCGCGGCATACTAAAAAGTGATGAATATTTTGCAGAAAAATTATCAAAAAGCGATGAAGAAGTTGCTCATTACGAAGAATTGGTGGCTAAAGTATGTGCGGCTAGAGGTGAAAATGATCGAGGTGTTCAGAATGGGTACGGAATTCTTGCATCTATCTATCAGAATCGAATAAATTTGATTTATACGTCAGGAATTAGAGACGATGAAATCAAAGAGACATACATTAGTTTATTGCGGTATTATGTAAAAACATGGGAACCTGATAATAGTTATTTCGAACTAATTAAAGTGTTTTCCTTAGCAATACTTTTAAACATTGATTCAAAAAATGAGGATGTAGCGGCTTTGATTAGACTTCTAAGGGAAGCTGATTATCACGACTACCTCGTAGATTTTCTCTTGAGTTTTATCGACAAGAAGTGCAGCGAAAATTACCCAGACTTTAAATGGAGTAACACATACGAATCACTAAAGGATGTTGTTGAGTCCGAAAATAAGGAAAATGCTATTGCATTATTGAAATCATATCTTGATAATCAATGGTATGATATCCATAAAGAATGTGCATGGCATGATTCTCATAAGTCAACAAAAACAACGTATTATGGATATTGGAGTTTTGAATCAGGGGCATTGGCTAAAGCACTTGAACTCGATGATTCATCATTAAAGGAACAACTCTATTATCCGTATGACTTAGTACATAGGGGTGATGACTAATATGGATAATAACGAGCAGTTTAAAGTCGAATCCTATATTTCTGATTCGCGTCTTGCGTTTTTGGTGTTTCACTTTCTGGTGTAAATCATCAGCGGCAATACATTAGAGAATTGGGATATAATATTAAAAGGGACGCTCTTAAAAGCGTCCCTTTTGTATTGCAATCAGTTTTATTTATTCATTATTTGCCGCAATAACTTCACCGAGAAGATTTGCAGGAAGCTGTTCATATCTGAGGAAGTCAAATATGAAACTACCCATGCCTCTTGTTACCTGTCTGAGATACATTGTAAAGCTGTGCATTTCTCTCATCGGAACTTCAGCAGAGATTTCTGTCATGGAATCACCGACAGGTTCCATTCCAAGTACACGGCCACGACGTTTGTTGAGTTCGCCCATAACATCGCCTGTATTTTCATCAGGAACAGTTACTTTGAGGTTTCCGATAGGTTCAAGCATTACAGGGTCAGCCTGTTTCAGACCTTCCTTGTATGCAAGAGAAGCGGCAGTTTTAAATGCCATTTCGGAGGAATCAACAGGGTGATATGAACCGTCTACGAGGATTGCTTTCAGTCCTACAACAGGACAACCTGCCAGAACACCTTTCTTCACTGCGTCCTGCAATCCCTTTTCGACAGCAGGGAAGTAGTTTCTTGGAACTGCTCCGCCGAATACCTTTTCTTCAAATATAAGTGAATCGCTGACACATGGTTCAAACTCTATCCATACATGACCATACTGACCATGTCCGCCTGTCTGTTTCTTATATTTGCCTTCCGCTTTAACTTTCTTGCGGATAGTTTCCTTATATGCGATTTTAGGTTCTTTAAGATTTATTTCAACACCGAACTTATTTTTGAGTCTTGCTGTGGTAACATCAAGATGCTGTTCGCCAAGACCGCTTAAAATCTGTTCGTTTGTATTTTCGTTCAATTCATACTTTAAAGTCTTATCCTCATCAAGAATACGCTGAATTCCGGAGGAAATCTTGCTTTCATCGCCCTGTGCACTGCATACTGCCATAGAATAACATGGAACAGGGAAATCTATTCTGTCGAATACAACCGCTCTGGAAGGGTCTGCAAGTGAATCGGAAGTAGATGCATTTATTTTTACTGCAACAGCGATATCTCCTGCTTCAGCCTGAGAAATTTCTGTCTGCTGTTTGCCGAACATTGTGTAAAGCTTTCCGATTTTTTCTGTTTCGCCTGTTGAAGTGTTCAATACAGATGAATCCGCTTTCAGAACACCGGACATAACCTTGATGTATGACATTTTTCCGGCAAACGGGTCAACAACCGTTTTGAAAACCTGTGCGGAGAACGGCTGGTCAGCACTGCATTCAACCGTAACTGCATCGTCACCGCATACAGCCTCAGGTGCAGGTGCTTCATCAGCGGACGGAACAAGAAGATTGATTTCTTTCAGAAGCATATCAATGCCTGAGAAATCGGATGAGGAAACACAGACAACAGGAGTTATGATTCCGTTTGTCATTCCCTTATGTATTCCGTCAATAAGTTCTTTCTGAGTGAAAGCTTCGCCCTCAAAGAATTTTTCCATCAGTGATTCGTCTGTTTCTGCAACGGCTTCGCTTACAGCCTCTCTCAGACCGTCAATACGGTATGTCATCTTTTCTGTTTTTTCAGCTTCCGGTAAATCAGTTTCTGTTGTGTTTCCGTTTGCATCGTATTTATAAGCCTTCATTTCGATAAGGTTTACATAGGAAACGATTTTTTCGTTTTCGATAACAGGTACAACAACAGGGCATACTGTCGGGCCGAAAACTGTTTTCAGTTCTGTAAGAACGTTATAGAAGTTTGCATTTTCATCATCAATCTTGGTGATAACAAACATTTTTGATTTCCCGTATTTTACTGCTTCACGATAAGCCTTTTTAGTTCCGACTTTTACACCTGATTTTGCTGAAACAGTTATCATAACCGTATCAGAAGCACATATGCCCTCGGTCATTTCGCCGGAGAAGTCAAATATTCCCGGAGTGTCTATAATGTTTATTTTATTGTCTTCAAATTCAAATGCAGCCATTGAACTGCTGATTGAAATTTTTCTTTTGATTTCTTCCAGGTCAAAGTCCAGAAGCGGAGTTCCGTCTGCCGCCTTGCCAAGCTTTTCAGATGCTCCGGCTTTGTAGAGCAGAGCCTGTGCAAGTGAAGTTTTTCCGGAACCGTTGTGTCCTGCGAGTGCAATATTTTTTATACGTTTCATAATAGCAAATCTCCTTTAATCAAATTGTACAATAACGCATTAAATATTATAATATATTTTATCTAAATTTTCAACCGTTCAGGAAATATTCTACATAAGTTATCAAAATAAT
>USJI01000155.1 GCA_900554975.1 uncultured Ruminococcus sp.
AAAGAAACGGCTCATATATGCATGTTCCAGCTTAAGCAGTGAAATTTTTCTATCAATTCCTCCTGCATATCCTGTAAGACTGCCGTCAGCTCCGACTACCCTATGGCACGGAACTATAATGGAAATAGGATTATGTCCTACAGCTCCGCCGACAGCCTGAGCTGACATTCCCGCCAAGCCTTTTTCCCCGGCTATTATATCAGCGATTTCTCCGTAGGTCATTGTTTTTCCATAAGGAATTCCAAGCAGTATATTCCAGACAGTCCGGCGAAACGGAGTCCCATTCATAAACAATTGCGGTGTAAAATCAGGTTTTCCACCGCCAAAATAAATGTCCAGCCATTTGATAGTCTGACTGAAAACAGGCAGAAGCTTTTCTTCATATTTATCTGACAGTGAAGATGCAAAATATTTCTGACCGTCAAACCATAAACCCGTCAGTGCATTTCCATTACTGCCAAGGGTTATTCCACCTATCGGTGATGTATAGTGATATATGTAATCCATAGTTACTCCCCTGTTTATACGAAAAATTGTTCCCACAGAAATATTCCTGTGAGAACAAACTTCGGTTTATTCAATAACAAGTTCTTCCTTTTCAGCATCGCTGCCTTTGATTTTAAATGAATTCAAAACAGGATTTTCCCTGTCCATCAAAGAAAGTATCATGTAACTTGCTTTGCTGTCATATGCCAGTCTTTTATCTTCTTCCGAAGGTCTTGAAGGAGATTCCGGATGTGAATGCCAGTTGCCAAGCGGAACGAATCCATTTGCACGCATATCTTTTATGGATTCAAACTGTTCTTTCGGATCCATTGAAAAATGTTCATTGGAATGGTCTGTATTTGTAAGCAGATAAACTTTCTTTATTATCTTATCTCCGCTTTCTGTAATTTCTCCGCCAATAAGACCGCAGGCTTCATCAGGAAGTTCACTTTCAGCATACTTCAGAATTTTTTCATAGTCTGATTTTGATAATTTTATCATTACAACACCCCATCACATTCAGCCTGTTCGTAATCAATAAGTTCAGTAATTGTCGGATGTTCACCACATACGGCACAGTCCTTTGTTTCTGAAGGAAGTTTTATTTTTCTGAATTCCATGTTAAGTGCATCATAAGTAAGAAGATAGCCTGTAAGCAGTTCGCCTACACCTAAAATATACTTTACAGCTTCCATTGCCTGCAAGCTGCCGATAACACCGCCCATTGCTCCGATAACGCCAGCCTGTTTACAGGTCGGAACTGCATCCTTCGGAGGAGGATTTTTAAATACACAGCGATAGCATGGTCCCTGTCCCGGAACGTACGTCATAAGCTGTCCCTTAAAGCGGATTATTCCAGCGTGTGAAAAAGGTTTTTTTGCCATTACGCAGGCATCATTTATAAGAAACTTTGCAGGAAAATTATCTGTTCCGTCAATTATAAAATCATAATCCTTGATCAGATCCATTATATTTTCGCTGTCCACAAATGTACGGTATGTATTTACTGTAACATCAGGGTTGATTGCTTCCATAGTTTCCTTTGCAGACTGTACCTTTGCCTTGCCCACATCAGGAGTTGTATGGATAACCTGACGCTGAAGATTTGAAAGATCAACCTCATCTGCATCAGCAATTCCGATTGTACCGACACCTGCTGCTGCAAGATACATTGCTGCCGGAGCACCCAGTCCGCCGGCACCGATTATAAGAACCTTGGCATTAAGGAGCTTTTTCTGTCCCTTTGCCCCGACTTCTTTAAGAATTATATGTCTTGAGTAACGCTCAAGCTGTTCATTTGTAAATGCCATTACTGACCGCCTCCCATGAAATAGATGAACTCTACGTTATCGCCGTCCTTTAAAACGCTTTCTTCAAACTTACTGCTGGAAATGAACTCCTCATTTACACTTGCTGTAACATATTCCGGAGTTTCAACCTTTTCATCTATAACCAGCTGTGCCAGTGTCAGACCGTCTGCTACATTTTTCTTTACTCCTGCTACTGTAATTGTCATTTTAAAAATCTCCTTTATTTCAATGAATTTATAATTTCTTCAATCTGTGCTTTTTTAACCGCACCTGATATACGCTTTTCTTCTTTTCCGTTTCTGAAAAATACTATTGTAGGAACGGAAGTAACATTATATTCCTCTGCTGTTGCAGCATCAAAATTTATGTTGAGTTTGACTACCTTCAATGCATCATTATTCTCCTCAAGTTCTGCAAGCAATGGCGACATTCTCTTGCACGGTATACATGAATCAGAATAAAAATCTGCCAGAACCAGCTTTTCGCTTTCCGATATTTCTGTTTTGAAGGTTTCTCCTGTTGCTCTAACTGACAATTCAGTCACCCACCTTTTCAACGATAAGGTTGTAAGTACCGTCATCATTATTGATAAGTTTGAGTATCTTATGTCCTTCTTCCTTAATGCTTCTCGGAACATTCTGAACAGGCTCGCCGTCATTCATTTTAATTGAAAGTATCTGTCCTTCATCAAGTTCCTCAAGAGCAACTTTTGCCTTAACAAATGTTGTCGGGCAAACCACATCTGTTATATCCACTGTATCATCAATTTTATACTCAGCCATTATTATATGCCTCCTTTATAACTTCTGCAAATTTTTCTCTTCCCACTCTGTCAATGGTAAACTTAAAACGTTCACCCGGCTTTGCATTTTCTTCAAAGAAAACTATCGCCGCATCGCATACCTTCAGAAGCTTTTCCTTGCTTTCAATAAACGGAATTATTGTTTCACCTTTATTAATAGTATTACCGAAAAGTCCCCCGAAAGAAACTATATATCCATGAACAGTTTCCCATGCTTCCGTAGGACAGGCTTTGAAGCAGCGTCCGCAGAAGTTGCACTGATCATTATTTACCTTAACTTCACCATTTTCAATAGTAATTGCTTTTCTGCGGCAAGCCTTTTCACAGACTCCGCAGTGTATGCAGGCATCTTCTTTCCATTTTACCTGAATTCCGCCTTTTATACCGACATCGTTTTCCTCGGATTTAAGACAGTTGTTCTGACAGCCTGTAATTCCGAACTTGAATTTATGAGGAAGTTCACGGGCAAAATATCTGTCGTCCAGTTCCTTTGCAAGTGCGTAAGTGTCAATACAGCCGCTCGGACATATTGCCTCACCCTGACAGGCTGTTATGGTTCTTACTCTCGGACCACAGACGCCCGGTTCAACGTCACCCTTTGCAAGCGTTTCCTTTACTTCATCTATATTGTCTATCTTTATAAAAGGTATCTCTACACTCTGTCTGGAAGTAAGATGAACATAGCCGTCACCAAATTTATCTGAAACTTCTGCAATAGATGAAAGCTGTTTTGCTGTAAGATTACCTCCCACAACTCTCAGTCTTAATGAGAAATTGTTTTTCTGCTTCTGACGCATAAATCCGCCTTTTTTTAATGTTGCGTAGTCTACTGCCATTTTCATTTCCTCCCTTAAAGCTTGTCTATTGCCTGTCTGAAGTCTTCAATAAGGTCTTCAGGATCTTCAATTCCAACGCTTATTCTTATCGTGTCATCAAAAACACCTGCACTGTGTTTCTGTTCTTCATTGCTGTGTGCATATATAGTACTTGCCGGATGTATCACAAGTGTTCTGACATCTCCTATATTAGTTGCATTTGTCGCAAGTTTAAGTCCGTTTATGAGTTTGAACGCACGTTCCTTGCTGCCGACACGAACTGTAAGTATTGCTCCGCCTTTGCCTCCAAGCTGTTTCTGACAAAGGTCATAATACGGATTATCCTCAAGTGCCGGATAATTTGGTTCAATTCCATCACATTCTTTAAGAAAACGTGCAAGAGCCAGTGAATTCTGACAACATCGTTCCATACGGAGTCCCAGAGTTTCAAGTCCGACAGAATTCATAAAAGCATTTACCGGTGCAAGACAGGCACCAATATTTCGCCATATTCCGTTTCTCAGTCTTGCAAGATAGGAAAACTTTCCGAACTTTCTGTATTCTGCAAGTCCTCTGTATTTTTCATAG
>USJI01000156.1 GCA_900554975.1 uncultured Ruminococcus sp.
AGACTGCATTTATTGGAAAAGTAGGAGCTGATGCATTGGGACAGATGTTGATACAAGCTGTAAGGAATCAGGGAATCAATACGGATAATCTATTGGTAGATGATACAGTACATACCACACTGGCTTTCGTTCATACGGATAAAGATGGTGATAGAAGTTTTTCTTTTTATCGTAATCCTGGAGCAGACATGATGCTGCGTTGGGATGAGGTTCACGAGGATATGCTTGCGGATACAAAGATATTTCATTTTGGAACCTTGTCAATGACAGATGAGCATATTGAAAAAGTGACAAAGAAGGCAGTTGAAAAAGCGAAAAGTGAAGATGTGCTTATTTCTTTTGATCCGAATCTCAGACCGCCATTATGGAAGAATTTAGAGGATGCAGGACGTCATATGTGGTATGGAATCAGCCAGTGTGATATTCTCAAGATATCAGATGATGAAATTGCATTTTTAACAGGAACAGATGATATCGAAAGAGGAATTGAAATAATTCTGGCAAAGAGTCATCCTACATTAGTCTGTGCGACTATGGGGAAAAACGGGAGTAAAGCGTTTTACAATGGAAAAAGTGTTTTTTGTGAGCCGTTTCTTCGGGATGATACCATTGAGACAACAGGGGCAGGGGATACATTTATGGCATGTGTATTGAATGCGGTATTGGAGAAGGGTCTGGAAGCACTGTCTGAGAAGGATTTGTTCGAGATGCTTCAGTTTGCAAATGCGGCGGCATCCATTGTGACAACAAGAAAGGGAGCATTGAGAGTAATGCCGGAGCATGAAGAGATAACAGCATTGATAAAAGATAAATGAGAAGGATAGGTACAGTAATCAAAGTGTAAAGGAAAGAAAGTATGGTGAACAATAAAGATAGACGTGATGCACAGATGGCATACAGAGCAGATAAATATATATTTGAGGAAATGTCCGTTTGCAGAAAGAAAATTTAAAAGCTAAATTCCTTGGATTATTCTGATTTCGATGGGATTAAAGAGGCAACAAAAGATTTGTCTGGAAAAGAAAATCTGAAAATGCCTTTTTAACACCTTTGAACTGATAAGCGGAAAATACATCGTAGATGGAAGCATATTGTGAACTACGCCAAGAGCCGCGATACCTATGCCGCTTATCGCAAAGCCGGTTACTCTAAGAATTGATGTTAACGATTCAAAAATGAATGAGGTTTTGACAGTAATTGAAAAGTATAAAGCGGAGTGACTTTTGAATATAAAAAGCAAGAAACCTGATAGTTTACTTTTATTAGGATTTTAAAGACACTACAATAATAAAAATATTATAAGCTAAGAATTAAGCCAGGCGAAAAGTAAAATCTATCGGAGTATAAGACGCTGGAATTTTATGTTCAGATTAAAAAAATCCTCCAATAACAACCTAAAGGATAGCATAATTGACAAAATTGCTAAAAACTATAGAAAAATCCTTTATAATATGGTAATATTTAACAATAATAAGAATTATTCAGGTTATATGTTATCTGATATTACTACTTTAAGGAGGGATTTTTATATGAGAGAGCAGAAAGAGCATAGGAAGTCCATTACTTCAATCAAAACCAAGATTCTTGCTGCGGTAAGTGCACTGGTGCTGATTCTTGTGCTTATCCTGATTATAATTTCCTATACGATTTCCAAGAATATAATTACGGATCAGTCAATGCAGTTGCTTGAACTTTCAACTAAGAATCAGGCATCGCGGATTGAGGCCTGGATGTCGGAGAAGCTGAATGTGTTCAGTACCTTTAAGCAGGATATAGAGACGCTGGACTACACGGACGCACAGCTTCAGAGCCTGCTTGACAGCTATTATGGAAGAAGCTCCGATTATCCGGACGGATTTTACATAGCGGATACATCGGGAAAGGTTATGCAGGCGGCGGGTGTGGACTATAAAAAGACGGCAGATACATCATCAGCATGGTATAATGAGGCATTGACAAGAGTTAATATGGCATTCGGTGATGTGCATGTCAATGAAGCCGGGACTGATGTGGTTAGTGCAGGAGCTATACTCCGCGATTCGAAAAAGGCTGGTGGCAATGCAAAGGCAAAGAATACAAGACTTCTTGTTGTCGATGTGCCGATAGCCCATATACAGGTTATTGTCGATTCGTTTATCAGTATGGATGATGCACAGGCAATTCTTGTTGACAAGGATAACATGAGCATATTATCAAAGAGTGATGACACACTGACCGGAAGGCTTAGCGATGGTACAGGCTTTCTTGGTACAATAGGAAACAGAATATCACAGCAGAATTACACGGCGATGACCCTTGATGGGAACATTGTTGATTTCAGGGAGATAACAGGAACTAACTGGGTGCTTGTATCCTATGTACCGGAGAACGCTGTTTTCTCAGAGCTTGCGTCACTTAGAACTACAATGATAGTAGTTGCGGTGGTTGTTCTTGCTGTTATTCTGGTACTTATGGAAAGAATGATTCATTTTATGATTAAGCCGATTCGTTCTCTCACGGACTCTATCGTGACAATGGCCTCCGGCGATTTTACGGTAGATATAAAGACCAAGGGAAATGATGAGATTACGCTTATGGGTCACAGCATGAAGGAATTTACAGCTGCAATAAGAAGCATGATAAATGATATCTCGAATATATCCGAGACGTTAAAAGGACAGGCAGAATCGAGTACATCCGTCTCCGGAGGATTGTATGAGGCTTCGCTTAAGCAGTCAAAAAACATAGATGAACTCAATGGGACAGTCGACCAGCTCTCTGCCTCCGTTCAGGAAATCGCAGAGAGTGCAACAGCACTTGCAGTTGTTGTTTCTGATACAAGGGACAGCAGCAATAATGCCGAGGACAAGATGAATGTCACGGTTGAGGTTGCAGAAGCAGGTAAGAACGATATGCAGAAGGTCGGCGAAGCGATGGGGCTTATAGAGCAGTCCATAAATGGGCTTCAGGAGTCGATTGACAAGGTTGGAGCAGCCTCTCAGGAAATCAATAAGATTGTAGGAATGATTGGCGAGATTGCCGACGAGACGAATCTTTTGGCACTCAACGCTTCAATAGAGGCAGCAAGGGCAGGAGACGCAGGAAAGGGCTTTGCGGTTGTTGCCACAGAGATAGGAAGTCTTGCAACAAACAGTAATCAGTCTGTACAGAAGATTCAGACACTTATAAATGAGGTCACAAGCCTGGTAGGGGAGACGGTTGACAAGGCAAAGGACAGCGTCGATGAGATAAATACCAGCAGCCGGCTTGTACATCAGGCAGTGGCAACATTTGATACGATATATGATAATATTGTAGATGCCAACAGGGTGGTTAATGACATGGCAGCCAATATGTTAAAGGTCGCGGATGTATCTACCAATGTCGCTTCCATAACGGAGGAACAGGCAGCCAGTGCGGAGCTTATTTCACGAAATGCCGGAAATATCGCTTCCGAATCAAAGAATATTACAGATGACAGTGAGAAGGTAGCTGAGACAGCAAGGAAGCTTGCCGACACATCGGAAAAGCTTATGACCCAGATTAATTCTTTCAGAGTATAGGAGGGACTGCGATATGAAATATATAAGAAAATCAATATGCTCTTTGCTGTTATGTGTGTCAATGCTTGCTGTATTATTGACAGGGTGTTCAGGCGGTAAAGGGACAGCAGCAACAGGCAATGCCAGGATTCTTATAGCAACCTGCGCTAAGGGAGATGCTTTCAGGGATATGCTGATAGCAGCATTGGAATCGGCATGCGATGAGCAGGGAATAGGACATGACACCGTCTATGCGGAGCAGTCGGCAGAGCAGCAGGTAGCACAGGTCAAGGAAGCTAAGAGCCAGGGCTATACAGCGGTAATATGCAGGCTTATAGATGTCGATACGGCGCTTCAGGTTGAGAGGGCGGCAGATGGGCTGCCGGTAATATTTGTGAACAACTGTCCTGATGAGGGATATCTGAAGGCGGATGAATACATCTATGTTGCTTCCAATGAGAGTGTAGCGGGG
>USJI01000157.1 GCA_900554975.1 uncultured Ruminococcus sp.
TGCCGGCCATCAGGCTGTAACCAACCGGGTCAGCCGCATCGTGGCTAAGTTCAATCGGAAGAATACAAAAATCACCGATAAAAACGGAAAGAGCGTTTCTGCAAACGTAAGCGGATTTTTAAATCAGCAAATCGGGGAAGAAAGTGTAAATAACGGAGTTTGCTGTACTTTCACGTCAGATGGTAAGATTTATGCTGACGGATTCAGTGCAGATAGAGTATATACAGATAATATGCTTTTCAGAAAAAGCAATATAGAAGACGTTCTGCTCAGAAGTGACCTTATAAATGACTGTGCAGTCAGGGAAAACATAGTTTACTTTTCACAGCAGTTTTCATACAGTGAATATCAGCTGAAATCGGTACTGAGTAAAAGCAGTGTGAATAAAGCAAAGTCGCTTGAGTTTATTGAAGTTCCGTTTATTCCGTATAAAAATGGGACAGCTGATTTTGAAAAGCTGAACGAACTGACTTATGTGGTTTATAAAAAGAAAAATGAAATTGCTGACAAACTCAAAGCTGAATATGATGGTGACAGTTTTGTAATTGTAGATTATGAAAATAACAGTGACAATATTCTCAGTGCTAAAAACGACCTGAATGCAGATGCCATTTCAGATGATATCAAAATTACTGATGAACCGGCACTTATAGAAAGACCGCCTATTGACTATTCCCAGAAAACCTGTCGCAACCTTCCGGACATTTTAAAACAGGCATCGCTGACAGATCAGAAAATAGTTTATATCTCGAAGCTTGGTCAGAGAGAACAGACATATAAGGAACTTTATCATGAGAGCCTTTGCATGGCTGAAAAGCTGCGTTCTTTCGGAGTGAAAAAGGGTGAGTGTGTAGTATTTCAGATTCCTGAAAACAGGGATTTCATAGTAGCTTTCTGGGCGTGTGTAATGATAGGTGCTATTGTTGCACCGCTTGGCGTACTCGATGATTACGGCGGAAATAATCTTAATACAGAAAAACTTTATAATATTTTTAATCTCGTTGAAAATTCATATGTACTTGCAGATGACAAAATTTCTGAACAGATTGCAACACTTCTTAAAACAGACCGGGTTATTTCCTATGGTGATGCGGCAGGAAACAGCAAGGAAACAGAAGATATTTATGAATGGACAGATGATCAGATAATACTTATGCTGTTTACATCAGGAAGTACCGGACTGCCGAAAGGCGTAGGACTTTCACAGAAAAATGTTTTTGCCCGTACTCTTGCGGAAATTGAAATGTATGGTTTTGACAGCAGTCTTTCAGATTTCAACTGGATGACACTCACACATGCAGCGGGAATTATCTGGTCGCATATCAGAGATACATATCTGAAAGCATTTCAGATTCAGGCTGATACAAATACTATTCTGAAGAATCCTCTGTCCGTTCTGGATTATATGTCACAGTATAAGTCAACAACAATGTGGGCACCTAATTTCGCCTATGCACTTATTGCTGACAATATTGATGAAAATCATGATTACGGCTGGGATCTGCGTAATGCAAGATATCTTTTTACAGCCGGTGAAACTAATGTCAGCAAAAATTTAAGAGACTTTCTTAAAAAGCTGGCTAAGTACGGACTTCCGGAAAATGCGGTTATCCCTTCATTCGGAATGACTGAAACATCGTCATGCATGACTTATTACAATGATTTTTCATTGGAAAACTCCAGTGATTCCGACAGATTTATTCCGATTGGTATTCCGTCAAATGGTCATTCTGTCAGAATCACATATGATAACGGTAATATCTGCAAAAAAGGCGAAGTTGGTAAAATCGAATATATCGGTGATACCATAACAAAAGAATATTATCGCAATCCTGAGGCAAATGCTGAATCATTTACAGATGACGGTTTCTTTATTACAGGGGATCTCGGATATATCACAGGCGAAGATGTTGTTCTTACAGGACGAATCAAGGAAATGATTATCGTCAATGGTCTTAATTATTATGTTCAGGACGTTGAGGCAGTTGTAGACGAAATGGATGAGGTTTCAACTTCCTATACTGCTGCACTGTCAGTCAAGAATGCTTCGGGAACGGAAGATATTCTGATTGTATTTACTCCTGTTAATACAGAGCTTGGCGATGAGGAACTCAGAGAGCTTACAGAAAAAATAAGAAAAAATCTCATGGATAAATCCGGACTTTATGCAAAATACGTTGTGCCGGACTTTAAAGAAAAATCTATCCGTACAGAGATAGGAAAGAAGCAGAGAAGCAAGTACAGAAAGAATTTTGAAGAGGGAAGATATGATGAAACTCTCCGCAAACTCGGTGTACTGAAAGAAGACCCTTATCTTATGGAGGAATGCTGGGTACGCAGGGATATTTCGGGCAATATTTCAGATACGGACGTTACTGTAATATCAGAAGTTTCTGAGGAAAATCCAAGCGGTTGTATTATTGATAAATATGTTCTGGAAAATTCAGCTCTGCCGTCAGATGAATTCATGAACGGACTTCTGGAACATGGAAAAATGTGGTGCAAAGCCAAATCCGGAAGCAAGATCATTATCCCGACAACAGGCGGTATTCCTTTTAAGGATGATTCGCAGTTTAATGTCAATGCGTCACTGGTAAGCGGATTTGTAAACAGTTTCAATCTTGAAAATCCTGAAATCACCTGCATACAGGCAGACATGGACGGATATGATGAATCACTTGTCAGAAAAGAACTCTTTTCCGCACATAAAAATACAACTGTCCTGTACAGAAACGGAATAAGACTTGTAAGAGAATTCCGTACAATTACGGGAGAAAATGCTGCTGAAACAAATGATATTCTTAGTGGAAAATCCATATTGATTGCCGGAGGTATGGGCGGAATAGGAATGAATCTCAGCCGTCATCTCCTCAGCAAATATAATTCATCACTTCTGATTATAGGCAGAAGCAATCCGGATAAGAATAAACTTGATGAAATGATAAAAAATGCTGAAAACCCGAATGATGTTATTTACATAAAAGCAGATGCATCTGACGAAAAACAGATAATTGATGCGATAGATTCATATAAAAGCCAGACAGGCAAAGATATAGACGTAATCATAAATCTTACTGGTGTTATGAAGTGCAGGGACGGCAGTTCACTTTATGATGATATTGAGTCGCATAAAATAGTTTCGGAAAAAGCTGACGATTTTGAATACATTGCAGATTCAAAACTTGATACAACCATTGCACTGAAAAATGCGGCAGAAGATAAAGGAATCAGGGAATTTATAATCTTTGGTTCAGTAAACGGAATTCAGGGCGGTTCCGGACTTTCAGCATATGCTTCTGCAAACAGCTTCCAGAATCATTTTACAAATTACATAAATGCAAATACAAATATAAATGTTTACTGCATTAACTGGAGCGGCTGGTACAGCACAGGTATGAGTGCTGATATTCCGGACTATGTTGTAAATGTATCGCAGATGAGTGGTTTCAGATTTACAAATGCTGACGAGAATCTGGTTTATTTTGATGAAGCGATAAAGAATAATCTGAAAAATGTTATTGTAGGACTTGAAAGAAATAATCTTAAAAACAGAATTGAAATCAATGACAGATATTCTCCTGAAATAGATGTTTTCTATACGGGTCATGATACAGATGTGACATCACT
The DNA here is from genome assembly GCA_900554975.1 of uncultured Ruminococcus sp. Taxonomy (GTDB): domain Bacteria; phylum Bacillota; class Clostridia; order Oscillospirales; family Ruminococcaceae; genus Porcipelethomonas. The sequence continues at coordinate 3,628 of USJI01000157.1, forward strand.
GGTAAAGGGAATGTGTACAGATTTCAGAGTCAAGTTCCTCAAATCAGACAAAATTTTCAGAAATTCAGATGATGCTGATGATGTGAATATTACAGAACTCAGAAGAAGCGTAGTAAGCGTAAAGGCATCTTCAACTGAAATGAATGAAAATGGCTGAGGTATGGAAAAAAGTTCTGCATCTTTCATCAATCGGCCCTGATGATAATTTCTTTGAACTCGGCGGAAATTCACTGCTCCTTACAAAGCTTACATATGAAATAGAACATACGCTTGATATAAGCGTTTCAATACAGGATCTTATGTTCCTTGGTACTGTAAGAAAACTTGTGGCAGCTTATGAAAATAATT
>USJI01000158.1 GCA_900554975.1 uncultured Ruminococcus sp.
TTTTAGAAGACGGTAAAACTTATCGAGAATTAGGACAAGCATCAGGATATGTAATTCCAGAAGGTACAGCAGCAGAAACGTTGAATAATGAGGCTCCTAGTGTTGAAGCTGAAAATTTCAAAGGAACTGATATACGCTGCTGCACTTCTTCACGATATTGGCAGACATCTTGAATATACTCAGGGCATACCTCATGATAAAGGAAGTGCCATGCTGGCAGGTGATATACTCAGAGAATGCGGATTTGACCAGCAGGAGCAGGAAGAAATAATCAGTGCAATTGAACTGCACAGGTCCGCTGAAACGTCAGAAAAGGACAATCTCGCCGGACTTATCTACAGAGCCGATAAGAAATCACGTCCGTGTATGTTCTGCAAGGCTCGGGAACAATGCAACTGGAGCGACGAAAAGAAGAATCTTAAATTATAAGGAGAAAATTATGAAAATCGGAAATAAAATATTTGATACAGAAAATGACTGCTATATTATGGGTATTCTTAATGTAACACCTGATTCATTTTCGGATGGCGGCAAATGGAATGATATTGAACGGGCAAAACAGCACACTGCTGATATGATCAGCGAGGGAGCGTCCATTATTGATATAGGCGGTGAATCCACACGTCCGGGTCATGTACAGATAAGCGTACAGGAGGAAATTGACCGTGTTGTTCCTGCGATAGAAATGGTAAAAAAGAATTTTGATATACCTGTATCGGTTGACAGTTACAAGGGTGAAGTAATTGAAGCCGCACTGAAAGCCGGTGCGGATATGGTAAATGATATATGGGGATTCAAAGCTGACAGGCGAGTTGCTGAACTTACTGCGGAGTATAATGTGCCATGCTGCATCATGCATAATCGTGAAAAAGCGGAATATAAAAATTTTCATGAAGATATGATTCAGGATCTGAAGGATTCAATTGCCATTGCAAAAGAAGCAGGTATAGCTGACGATAAAATAATTCTTGATCCGGGTGTTGGTTTCGGGAAAACATATGAACATAATCTCATTGCAATAAATCATCTGGAATGGCTGACAGAGCTTGGATATCCGGTACTTCTTGCTACATCAAGGAAGTCTGTTATCGGTCTTACCCTTGACCTTCCGGTTGATCAGAGAGTAGAAGGAACTATGGTTACTACGGTAATCGGTGTACAGAAAAAGGCGGCATTTGTGCGTGTACATGATGTAAAGGAAAATTACAGGGCGATACGCATGACACAGGCGATTTTAAGGGAGGGAAAGTGAAACGATGAACACGCTCCCGTATGATGAAATACACATTGAGGAACTGGAAGTTTTTGCGAATCATGGTGTTTTTCCGGAGGAAACAAGACTGGGACAAAAGTTTCTGATATCACTTATTTTGTATACTGACAGCAGAAACGCAGGTAAAACTGACTGTCTGGAAAAGTCAGTTGATTATGGTGAAGTCAGCAAATTTGTAACGGAATATACAAAGTCACATCCGTGCAGACTAATAGAAGCAGCGGCAGAACATCTTGCTGAAGAACTTCTGCTTAGATATGAACTCTTAAAGGGCGTTACACTGGAACTTAAAAAACCATGGGCACCAGTAGGGCTTCCTTTAAAGACAGTTTCGGTAAAGATCAGTCGATTCTGGCATACGGCTTATCTGGGGCTTGGTTCAAATTTAGGCGATAAAAAGGGATATCTTGAAAATGCGGTCAAGGCGCTTGATGAAGCAAAAGGCTGTCATGTAGAAAAGGTGTCCTCATATCATGTGACAAAGCCTTATGGCGGAGTAGAACAAGACGATTTTCTCAATGCCTGTCTGATTCTGAAAACTCTTCTGACACCGGAAGAACTGCTTGAAAAACTTCATGAAATTGAACAGTCTGCACACAGAGAGCGTATTGTACACTGGGGGCCGAGAACACTTGACCTTGATATTTTAATGTATGATGATGTTGTAATGGAAACAGATGAACTGGTGATTCCTCATGTGGAAATGCATCTGCGTTCATTTGTGCTGAATCCGCTGCGTGAGATTGCTCCGAACAAAAGACATCCGGTTATCGGCAAAACCGTTTCACAGCTTGCTGACTCACTTACTGAATAAAAAAAGACAAGCATCCCTCAGTAAAAACTGGGGGATGCTTATTTAAGAACCCGTCTTCACAAGCGTATGAGCACGTCACATATATCTTGTGAAAACGAGTTCTAATTTCGTTTGTTTTTGAAAATTTTTGGTTTCAGATATTTTATGTACATATCAATACAGCCGCCGAGTGCATAATCATATACAACAAAAATTATATTTGATAAGCCCCAGAGGATGTAAATGCCGTATTTTCCGAATGCGGCAAAGTCATCGGTCATATCCTGAATGCCCAGAAGAGTGAGTGCAAGCTGATAATATAAAACAATACATATGTTGAATACAATGATTTTAACAGCTGATTTTAACGGTCTGATTCGTATTTTTTCTATTTTTTGCTTTATGATAGGATAATGTCCGAAAAATAAAATAAATATCAGTGCAGATTCCTTATCATAAGTCACGAACACCGACAACAGGCTTACAGCAATGTATGTAAGCAAAGCCCATGAGGAATTGACTTCTACAACGATAATGGAAATTAATGCTCCGGCAATCATAGGAAGGGTCAGATAGAGAAACGGTGCAACACCAGCCATAAACATAGCAAGCAGGCAAAGGGAGGAAATAACTCCACCCAGAGCTACTTTATAACTTCTGTTATCCATGATTATTAAAAACAGTCACACAGACAGTCCGCACAAATAAGACACTGGCAAAGATTGCAGAGTGTGTTTGCGGTATTGCCGGCGGCATTTCCGGTGTTATAAGGATTGCCATACATCTGTCCGTTTCTTTTATTCTGCATCTGAGTGAATGCAGCTCTGTATTCGCTGTTTGCAGGTTCAAGTCTGACTGCCTTTTCAAAGTAGGTATAAGCATCATTCATCCAGCCCCTTGAAAGGCAGACCGTTCCTTTGAGAAAATTCCATTCGCCGCTGCCGTCATTGCGGTTCTGGTCGAGTGCATTGTCGGCCGTTGTATAATTTCCGTGTTCTATCATGCTTCGGATACTGCTGTATTCGCTATATGCATACTGTCCGTTCTGAGCCGACTGAGCATTTCCGCTTCTTCGCATATTCATTATTTCATCATATGCGGCATTTATTTCAGACATTTTTTCATTTGCAATTTCTTCCATTACACTGTCTGTGTGGTGGTCAGGATGATATTCCATAGAAAGCTTGCGATAGGCTTTTTTGATTTCCTCGTCGCTTGCCTGAGGAGAAACTCCTAAAATTTTATATGGGTCGTTCATTTTTAACTCCTTTTTATTCAATGTCAGAGCATATTGATGGGAGTGATACAAGAATACCGTATCCACAGCTTCCCAGTCCAATACACGCCGCACCGGCAACTACCGGCAAAACAGGAATTTTTGAGCTTTTTTCAATCTTCATCTGATTTATTCTTATCATTTCCTGTTTGTATTCTTCGTTATCAGGTGCAAGTTTTGATGCACGGGAAATATGAACAGATGCCTGATTCATCCAGCCTCTGCCAAGGCACATTTTTCCGTAGAGAAAATGCCACGTTGCGGTATCCTTATAATTTATGCTGTTTAGTATATTTTCAGCTTCTGAATACCGTCCGAGTTCTATATATTGTCTTACCGTTCCGAATTTGTCTTCCGGATTGATTTTCGGCTCGTCAGCATTATACTGCGTCTGCTGAGCATTACCTTGAAAATTATTCTGTACAGACGGCTGAACGGGTGCGGTATTCTGCTGAGCGGAATAATATGGGTTTATGTTTTCGGATACAGCGTTTCCCATAAGAATATTATTGCTGTTTTGCTGACTTATAATCTGATTGTAAGCGGTTTTCAGTTCGTCAATTTTGTGTTGGA
>USJI01000159.1 GCA_900554975.1 uncultured Ruminococcus sp.
CTTAGCGTCTTTATATCGAACCCGGATTCAACACACCGTGTTGCAAAAGTATGCCTGAGTGTATGGAAATTTACATTTTTCAAGCCACACTCTTTCACATATTTCTTGAAAGTATAGCTTAATGCTCTCGGTTCGACATATTTCTCTGATTCACCAGATAAAAGAAAACAGTTATCATTCATTTTGAAATCTTTTAAAATATCACATAAGAATTTAGGAAGCGGTATTTCTCTGCGTGAACACAGACTTTTAGGTTCAGCAATAATAATTTTGGTTTTCTCATTACTTTCAAAAGTCTGAATTCTCTGCATTGTTTTCTCAATCTTTAAAATCTGTTCATCAAGTCTGACATTACTCCATTTCAGTGCACAAAGTTCACCGATTCTTATTCCGGTATACAAGCTTAAATAAACGCCGAGCTTGCTGACATTCATATCCTCCAGAAGATATTCCGAAAAAAGTTTATGCTCATCATAAGAAAGAACACGTATTTCGATATTTTGCTGGCGTATATGAATATGATTAAAATTGCAGATAATACCTGCTCCAGTTTCTTCGGCATAAGTAAAAATCTGCTTTAACACGCTAAGGATATCGTTTACTGTTTTGGATGAAAGTTTCTGATTTTTAAGCTTGTCCGCAAGAAAATTTTCAACCAGTTCAGATGAAATAAGATTAATATTAAATCCGGCAAATGCAGGTAGCACATGATTTTCACAGATATTTCTGTATTTGCAGTAGGTAGATTCCTTGTAGTTCAGTCTGACCATACCAAGCCAGTCAGTACAATATTTTGCAAGCTTTGAACTTTTAACAGGATTTTTAACGGTATTCGTTTTATAGATTTTGAGTTTTTCTTTAACTTCCGTATAGCTTGCTGCATAGACAGAGTGATATTTGCCTCTTCCATCGGGGGTATACGACACCAAAAATCGTCCTTCCCATCTTCCGTCCTTACGTTTGTATACATTTTCACCTTTTCTTGGCATTGTAAGTTTCCTCCATCTTGACCATATTTTTGACTGCAAATAGTACAAAAGCAGTCCTTTAGTATTGTTAAAATGTACAAATATGAATCTGGCCTGCAAATATTCATTGACATTTTAACTATCCTATAGTATAATAATAAAAGAAATTACGATGTTTATAACATTTCTCAGATGAAAATACTCTGAGAAAAAAACAGGTTGCTCTCGTACATGAGCAGCCTGTTTTGTTTGTTATGGTTTACGCAGAATTTGCCTGACACGTCTTTCTGATATTTCGAACTGACGCGCCAGTTTCTGGATATTTCTGCCATTATAAGTGCTTTTTATGTATAAACAAACGTAATCTGGACGGTAAAGCTTTTTAGGAAATGTAATTCTTTGCCCTCCGAATAATTTTTGAATTTTTATGGCAGTTTCTACGTCATAAGCTTCGGCTATTTCCATATACACATTTCTTAAATTCTGAGGCTTTATCTCTTCAATATTCATTATACTTCAACTCTACGGAAATTTCATGTCCTTAATTTCACTTTATTTTTACACAATACTCCCACAAATCATCATACTCATTCATCTCTTTGATGTTCGCAAGAGTTTCTTTAAGCAAGTCAGAATCCATAAGCATTTCTTCAATGTCGTCGGCAGTATAGCCGAAGTCAAGCAGCAGCATGATATCATCTTCCGATACGCCAAAGCATGTACACATTTCAAGGAGCAATTCTTCATGACTGTCGTACCCGTCCGGATATCTGAAATCATTCTGAAATGAAAAAGTCTCAAATGCAGAAAGTTCTGTTTTTCCGTTTCTGTCGATTGAAAGAATATCGCCCTCACTCAGCAAAATTCTGCTGTATCTGTAATCATTAAGTCCTGATTTTTTCATTGCTTTTGACATGATACTTTCAGTAGAAGCATAAGCGAAAAGTCCTAACTGTTCAAAGTATATGAGGAACATGGGACTTGAACCCTTTACAAAGCAGAGGGTGTTGTACTGGTCAAGGATTGTAAAAGTGAAATTGCCCTGAACATCTTCTGCCATATTTTTCAAACTTTCAAAATTCAGCTTGCCCTGTTTCTCAATAAGCTGAACGGCAACATAGCTGTCAGTTTCAATGTGAGTTTTCGGAAGATGTTTTTCCTTTCTGAGTGTCCTGTCATTATACAGCACTCCATTATGAGCGAAGGCAAACTCCTTATCCGCCTTGCCGTAAAACGGGTGGTTATTGAAATTGAATTTCTGGTTTCCCTGTGTTGTCAGGCGGGTGTGACCCATGATTACTGTAGTGTTTTCCGGAAAAGTAAACTTCATCTTATGGGCAGGTTTTGGTTTCTTGTAAATTTTGATTCTGCCGTTCTGCACATAAGAAATCCCGCTTGCATCAGTTCCGCGTTCTTCAGAGGCATTTGCAAGTTCCTGAGTAAATTTCTTTAAAAGCTTATGCGATAACTTTTTACCACAGTCCAGCCAGCCAAATAATGCACACATATTACATTTCCTCCTCTGCATTGATAGTTTCATTTACATACAAATTGCGCTCTTTCAGATACTGAATCAGTTCCGGCTCATCAAGACCAGCCACAAATTCTGACCATGAAAGCTTCTGCATTTCTTCATCGGACATAGAAAAAGCCGCATCACAGATTTGATTCACAATCTGCAATGCGGCAATCAACGTATTATATTTGAGAGTTCCTCTGAACATTCTGAATTCAACTGTATAATAATTGCAAAGGTTTACAGCGGCATATCTTCCGCATGAATTTTTCTTTGCCTTGTCCAGAATCGCTTTCGGGGTGTGTTCGTATCCATAGCGAGCTGCCCAGCGGTTCATACTGTACTCACTTCTTCTTGAAAATTTCAGTAACTCATTCCAGTGATGCTCCACAAAGTACAGAATTCTCGAAATAACTTTTTCCTGCTCCTCCTGAGTATCGCCGAAACTACTTCTGTTAACATGGATATGAAGTCCGCAAGTTGAGGTCTGATGTGAACGATAGCCAAGGGTTACAGCTTTGCGCATAATGTCTTTCCAACAGAACTCTTTGTGATAATCAAGTGTCATGGGATAAGTTACTATTTCCATTCCGTCATTAAGTGAACCGTCAGACTTTATGTAAATATGCTAGTCAGAGCTGTTCGCAATGGACAAAAGTTCATCAGCATATTCGTTGTCCTTGCCGCCATTATCAATTTCAAGTTCCACACCAAAATAACGTTCACCATTGCCGTAAAATATAGGATCAGGCTTGTAATTGTAATCATGGATTGAATTACTGCAGCAAACGTTGTCATAACATTCTCTGCAATAATATTCCCCTTCGTATTCATATGAATCATCGTTGTGAATCAGAGTATCACAATCGTAACAGCGTGTGTAGTGATTTTCGTAACACGAACAGCAAAGTGTTGTGTAATCATCGCCATAACTGTCTGAATCCCACATAATTGAGCCGCAGCGTTCACAGGCTGTGCAGTACCTTTCGATACAATCTGAACAGATAATTTCTCCGTTGATTTGCCCATAATCATCATTGTCAATAATTTCTCCGCAATGTGAGCAAATAAGTTTCTCTTCCATGATATTTTCCTCCGTAAAATAATTCGAGCCGGTCATAATTGACCGGCTCTGTTTTTGTTGATTTTAGTAAATCTTCTTGCATTAAACTAAGATTTCTTCTTAGCTATGCCCGAAATGGGTGCAGCGTCACGCTACTTAATATTCTTCCGCTAAAAGCATGGTGCAATGGTCACCGTCATCCATGATGTAAACCTTTGCGTTAACTGGTTCAGGAACTGCAAGCAGATATTCACGCTTGTATTCAGGGACTTCCTGTTCGTGAATAATTTTCTGCTTTCCGTTACATTCAGATAGTCTGAAAATCTGAAGATAGTCTTTTTCGGAAACTGCTGAAATA
>USJI01000160.1 GCA_900554975.1 uncultured Ruminococcus sp.
AAGTCCGGCTTCAATACCATCAAAACCGAAATTGACAGTTGCTGAAACGGTTCCGTTGGCTGTCTGTTTTATAACGCCCATACCTGATAAAAAAACCACAATCACAGCCGCAGCTATAATCCACGGTATGAAGAATTTTTTCAGATAATAAAAAAGTTTTCTGCCGGAAAGAAACGGTGCGTCCATATCTTTTCCGGAAGATGTTTTATTTTCTTGTTCCTTCATTTTTTCCTCCACTAAAAACGGTTTGACATTTTTACATAAACAATGATTATTATATCATATCTGATAAAGTATGTCAAGATTCTCAGAAGCTTTCCACACAGGCATATAATTACAGCAGTTCTTTACGGAATTCATTGGTTATTGCCATCCATTCACGAACGTAATATGTCGGAATCATAGTAACATTAAAGAAATCTGACACAGCATTTACTGCTGACGATTTGTATCCGAATTTACCGGCAATATACCCTGCCCTGTACTGATGAAAGCCGTCTGTAACAATTGCAATATCGCCTTTTATGTTCTCCTGCTTTAATATTTCCGTGGAAAACTTCAGATTTTCATAAGTGCTTGAAGATTTGTCCTCCATAATTATCCTGTTTTCAGATATTCCTTTTTCAGTCAGATAAGTTTTCATAGCCTGTGCTTCTGAAATCTTTTCGTCATCTCCCTTTCCGCCTGAAACAACGCATACAATATCATCATGTTCATACAGAAATTCAGCGGCAGCATCAAGTCTTCTTCTGAGCATACGGCTTGGCTTGTCGCCTTTGACCTTGCATCCCAGCACAACAACTGCATCTGCTTTTTCAGGCGACTTGATACAGGCATGAATCATAAGTCCGGTCAGCACCGACACATAAATAATTCCGAGTGACACGATAACCGACGCAGTTATCAGAAAAATTTTTCCGGGTGTATTCTGAAACATATTTCCACAAACTGAAACAAACCTGTCCCAGAATGCAGTTATACATATTAAGATAGCAAATACAAGCATACCTGCAAGATTTCCCGGATTAAGTATATGCTGAAAAACCGGAAAAACAAAAAACAACATAATTATCGATTCGATTACAAGAAAAATATATCTGACTTTCATTTTTATATCCTCATTTAATTTTTATTTTAAGGCAACACCACACAGAATTTGTATAACAAATGCTTTACCAAACTGATAGTCAGTCTTTATGCAGTGTTGCCTTAAATTATAACACACTGCATTTTGAAAGTCAAACAAAATGCACCCCTGTTTCCCGCAGGAGTGCAACTTATGCCATTATTATTTTATGTACGTTCTTGGAACCCGTTTGCTGATTCCGCAGACAAATTCATAATTAAAAGAACCTGCCAGTGAGGATATTTCTTCAACTGAAATAAATTCACTTCCCTGTCTTCCGAACAATACCACTTCATCACCAATTTTAACATCATCTATGCCGGTTACATCTATCATGAACTGATCCATGCAGACACGTCCTGCAATGGGTGCTTTTCTTCCATGAACCAGAACGTACCCTTTACCGGCAAGTGAATACGGATAACCGTCTGCATAGCCGACAGGACAGGTAGCTATTTTCGTTTCACTGGAAGTAACAAATGTACTTCCATATCCGATACCCGTTCCGGCAGGAACAGTTTTCAGATAAGAAATATGCGTCTTAAATTCCATTGCCGGTTTGATTTCAAGTTTGCTTTTGTCAACTTCACCGCTTGGATAAAGCCCATATGTAATAATACCGCTTCTTACCATTTCAAAATTACAGTCCATTTCCATTATTGCAGCACTGTTTGAAACATGGCGGACAGGAATATCAACACCCCTGCTTCTGAGCAGACAATAAAAATCATTGAACTTTTCAAGCTGTTTTTCTGCTGAGGTTTTATCAAGACAATCAGCACAGGCAAAGTGAGTAAATATTCCCTCTGTTCTGATGTTCTTCATTCCGGAAATTTCCGCTATCTGTTCTGCTGAATTTTCATCAGGAGCAAACCCTATACGACTCATACCTGTATCCAGTGCAATATGAACAGGAATCACCTTGTCATAATCTGCGGCAAAGCTGTTAAGTTCTTTTGCATCATCAAGTGTGAAGATTGTCGGGGTAAGATCATATTCAATGACATAGTCATAAACGGCAGGTGACGTATATCCCAGAAGCAGAATCGGTTTGGTAATTCCGTTATCTCTCAGCTGAATACCCTCTTCATATATAGCCACACCATACGCATCAGCAATGTCATCAGTTGCCTTTGCTGTTTCAGCTGCTCCATGACCATAGGCGTCAGCTTTTATTATCACCATGAGCTTTGATTTCGGGTTTATTTTTTTCCTGACATTCTCAAGATTTTCATGAATTGTTTTCAGGTTCACCTCTGCACGAACTCTGTAATACTTTTCTTTCACTGAACTCACTTCCTAAAACGCTTTGATTTCAATATTGTTCTCTCTGAACGCACTGCAAAGCTTCTGCGTGAAAACCAGTGCATTTTCTCCGTCACCATGAACGCAGACAGAATCAGCCTTTATGTAAATTTCCTTTCCGGAAATTGTCTGCACCTTATTTTCACATATCATTTTCAAAACACGCTTTACCGCTTCATCGCTGTCTGTTATCATACTCCCTGCTTTGCTTCGTGCCACAAGAGAACCATCGTCTTCATAGGCTCTGTCCGCAAATACTTCACAGGCATATTTCAGACCATATTTTTCAGCCTCCAGAACCATTTTACTGCCAAACGGAGCGAGAAGTTTAAGCTGAGGATTATATTCCAAAACAGCTGATACTATTGCATTTGCAATATCGCTGTCCTTTACTGCCATATTGTAAAGCGCACCATGCGGTTTTACATGATAAAGTTTAGTACCGTTTGTTTTGCAGAATGCATCAAGCGCCCCAAGCTGATATATCATCATGTCCTTTATCTCATTGCAGGACATATTCATATTGCGTCTTCCGAATCCCTGAATATCAGGAAATCCGGGATGTGCACCAATATGCACTCCTTCTTTTACAGCAAGCTTTACTGTTGTGTTCATTACAGAAGGGTCGGACGCATGAAATCCACAGGCTATATTTGCTGATGTGATATTTTTTATTACTTCGCTGTCATTGCCTGTTTTATACATTCCGAAACTTTCACCGAGGTCACAGTTCAAATCTATGGTTTTCATGATAAGCTATCCTTTCAAATCAGTATTTTTAAGGTCTGTTATAAACATATGTCCGGGTGAATGAGTTATTACAAAATCCGGCTTTGAATTCATTACAACCGACTGTGGTGTAACTCCGCATGCCCAGAAAACAGGAATCTCACCATTATTTATGGTCACACTGTCACCAAAATCCGGCTTTGAAATATCCTTTATACCGATAATTGACGGGTCACCGATATGGACAGGTGTTCCATGAACAGAAGGAACCTGCTCTGTAACCGTTACAGATTTCACTACTTTATCATAAGGTATCGGACGCATACTAACAACCATTTTTCCGCTGAATTTTCCTGCTGGAACACAGTCAATATCAGTAATATACATAGGAACGTTCTTACCCTCCTCAATATGCCTTACAGGAATACCTGCTTCAAGCATCATGGACTCAAATGAGAAACTGCATCCTATCAGAAAAGAAACAAGGTCATCTCTCCAAAAATCAGCAACATTGCTGTATTCGCCGATAAGAATCCCCTTTTCAAATATACGGTATTTCGGAATATCCCTTGCTATATCTGCATTTTCAGCAATGTACCGAAGCGTTCTGCTTCCTGTGTCCGAAACTTCAAGTATCGGGCATGACTTCGGGTTCCTCTGTGCAAATAAAAGAAAGTCATATGCATCTCTCTCAGGCAGAACAACAAGATTTGCCTGTGCATATCCGCTGCACATTCCC
>USJI01000161.1 GCA_900554975.1 uncultured Ruminococcus sp.
CTTCCAGTGAATCTGATTTTGATTAATTAAACTGAAAGCCGTACAGTTTACACTGTACAGCTTTTTTCTGTTTCAATTATTCTGAACGGAGAGCTTCAACGGCATCTTTCTTAGCTGCCATTTTTGCCGGTATATGACCGCCCAGCATTGTGAGTATGGTACTTATTGCTATGAGAATAAGCGAGTGTGAAACTTTCAGCTGTGCTACATCTTTAAGGTCAGTCATGTGATAAATTACTGCGTTTACAGGGAATGTCAGCAGTTTTGCTATGATAATTCCCAGAAGACCGGAGGCAACACCGAGAATGAATGTTTCGGCATCAAAAACACGTGTTATATCTTTCTTTCTTGCACCGAGTGCTTTCAGAATACCGATTTCCTTTGTACGCTCCAGAACGGACGTATATGTTATTATGGCAATCATGATAAGACTGACAATAAGGTTTGTACCTGCGAATGCAATAAGAACGATTGTTATGCCGTCCATGATGCCGTCTGACATTCCGGAAATCATGCTTGCCATGTCTGTATAGATTATCTGGTCATCAGAATCGAGGTTTTCATTGAACTTGTCAAGATATTCAAGCATCTTGTCCTTGCTGTTAAAATCATAAGGATAAAGCTGAATCATATAAGGAGTTGCATTTCCGCCAAGAAAGGCAAGAGTCTGCTGTCTGGTTTCATCGTCCATTTTTTCCATTGAAAGAACGTTGGTATCTGAATTTTCCTGTGCCTTTACAATTTCAGAATTTTTTGAATTGTCAATAACCGCCTGAGCAAGGTCGTCCATATAGGCAACACCGCCGCCTTCGGAAACGAGTGAAGTAGGAGAATCTTCCTTAGGTCGTACAATACCGGAAATTTTAAGTGTTATGCTTTCATCTGAATTATACATTGCGTTGTAGTCAGTATTGTAAGTGAATATTCCGGAATCAGTTTTTGTGTAGTAATCATTGTTCATTACGACTTTCAGTTCTTTTCCGATAATATCACTGAAATTTACAGATTCAAGGTTTTCGGTATCGTATCCCAGTTCAGCCATTACAGTTTTATTTATCCTGTTTTTAGTATCAATTACAAGGAGAATGTCATCTTTGCTTTCAGGAAGTGTACCCGAAAGAACATCGTAATGTTCCTTCATAAGAGCATTCCTGTCATCTCCGAGAGAAAACGGAATAGATGAAAATGACATATTCTGTGTATTTACAGGAATTATATCGCTGCCGTCTTTTCTGAGAATGTTAAGATTAACAAGTCGTGTATAATTTGCCGCTTTGCAGAAACTTGGGTCAATGTTGTCAATGTAATCAAGATATTCATCTGTAAATTTGTTTGTATGCATCATTGTGTCCTGCATTGAATCAAACAGATAAACTTCCTGTTCGCTTGGATAGTCCTTGTATTTTTCACTGTCGCTGCTCATCTTCATCATTGTGTCCGAATCAACATTCATGCTTTGCTGAGAAATAATTACAGGCATCTGCTGGAGAGTGTCCGCCTCAAATTTATCTATCTGCATCTGGAATCCCACTGAAAGGCTGAGAATAAGTGCTATGCCTATGATTCCGATACTTGATGCAAATGAGGTAAGAAACGTTCTTCCGAGCTTTGTTTTGATGTTGTTTGCAGAAAGATTCAGCGCTGTCAGGAAGTTCATACTTGTTTTCTTTAAGCTGAAATCTCCTTCGCTTTTGTGTTCGCTGCATGGATTTGAGTCGGATATAATTTTTCCGTCCTGAAATCTGACAATTCGGTCAGCATATTTTTCGGCAAGCTCAGGATTGTGCGTTACCATAATAACAAGTTTGTCAGCGGCAACTTCCTTTATAAGATCCATTATCTGAACGCTTGTTGCAGTATCCAGAGCACCTGTCGGTTCATCACAAAGAAGTATTTCCGGATCATTTGCAAGAGCACGGGCAATTGCAACACGCTGCATCTGTCCGCCTGAAAGCTGGTTTGGTTTTTTGTGAATATGGTCTTTTAGTCCGACCTTTTCCAGGGCTTCCGTTGCACGTCTGTGTTTTTCAGAAGATGAAACACCGCTTAAAGTCATTCCCATTTCAACATTGGCGACTATGCTCAGATGAGAAATAAGATTATAGCTTTGAAAAATAAATCCGATACTGTTGTTTCGGTATGCGTCCCATTCACGGTCTTTGAAATTTTTTGTTGACTTGCCGTTGATTATAAGGTCTCCGGAATCATACCTGTCCAGACCTCCTATAATATTCAGACTTGTTGTCTTTCCGGAGCCGCTTGTTCCAAGAATTGCAACAAACTCCTTGTCTCTGAATGATACGCTGACATCGTCCAGAGCCTTTGTTTCCACATCGCCTACTTTGTAGACCTTTTTTATATTTTTTAATTCAAGCATTTAAATACCTCCATTAAGTGTATTTATTATGATAGCATTTCGGGTAAATAATGTCAATTGAATAAGTAAACAGCAGGAGAATTTTCATCTGTTTAACACAATATGATTTCTTTGTCTGAAAAAACAGTTGCTATTTTTTCCAAAAATGTATATAATATAAAGGAGTATAAAATTTTATTATATGATAGGAGTTTCTTTAAAATGAGTAAAATCCAGATTTTTTTTAATGAGATGAAAAATAAAAAGGTTGCGTTTATCGGTGTCGGCGTTACGAATACTGACCTTATCAAGCTTTTCCTGAAAAAGGGTATCAGGGTTACAGTTCTTGACAGAAAAGACAAGGAAAAAATGGGAAAGGTTTATGATGAACTGAAAGAACTTGGTTCAGACTTCCGTCTTGGTGACAGCTATCTTGATTCACTCGAAGATTTCGATGTTGTTTTCAGAGCACCGGGAATGTATTTTAATAATCCTGTTCTTACAAAGGCGAGAAAAATGGGAGTCTGCATAACATCAGAAATGGAAGTTTTCTTTGATCTCTGCCCATGTAAAATATATGCTGTAACAGGTTCTGACGGCAAAACAACAACAACTACTATAATCGCCGGACTTCTTGAAAAAGCCGGAAAGAAAGTTTACAAGGGCGGTAATATAGGAAAGGCTCTGCTTCCGCTTATCGAAGAAATAAATGAAAATGATGCAGCTGTGGTGGAACTTTCAAGCTTCCAGCTCATATCTATGAGAAAATCCCCTGACACAGCTGTTATAACAAATATTGCTCCGAATCATCTTGATGTTCACGGAACGATGGAAGAATACATTGACAGTAAGAAAAATCTCATTCTTCACCAGAATGCATTCAGCAGAACTGTTCTGAATCTTGACAATGAGCTTACAAACAATCTTGAAAATCTTGTCAGGGGACATCTTATGAAGTTCTCAAGAAAAGCTGTTCCGGATTGCGGTGCATTTCTTGATGAGGACGGCTGGCTCTGCTTTAATAACTACGGCGAAGTTGAAAAGATTATACACAAGGACAGTATAAGAATTCCGGGAATTCATAATGTTGAAAATTACCTTGCAGCAATAAGTGCAGTCTGGGGTGAAGTTTCAAAGGAAAACATTAAGGATATGGCTGAAAGCTTCGGCGGAGTTGAACACAGAATTGAATTTGTAAGGGAACTCAACGGAGTAAAATGGTATAATGACAGTATTGCAACAAGCCCTACAAGAGTATTGGCAGGTCTTAATTCATTTACTCAGAAACTTATTGTAATTGCAGGCGGATACGATAAGAAAATTCCGTTTGAACCTATGGCTGATACAGTGAATCAGAAAGTAAAGAAGCTTATACTTATGGGTGTGACAGCTGATAAAATACAGAAAGCAATTACGGAATCCAAACTCTATGACCCGTCAAATCTTGAAATTTACCGTGTTTCCAGTATGGAAGAAGCTGTTCAGAAAGCATATGAAATTGCGGAGAAAGGCGATATTGTAACACTTTCAC
>USJI01000162.1 GCA_900554975.1 uncultured Ruminococcus sp.
TGCAGCCGCTGAGGAAGAAAGGCAGAAAAAGATTAAGGAAAAGGCTCACGCCGCATTGATTATACGTCAACAGCAGGCAGCAGAGCGAAAGGCTTTAATCGACAGAATAAAAAGTGATCCGGAGCGCATGAAAAAAATGGAGGGTTATGCTTTTGAGGTCACAAAGCCCAAGTACAATTTATAATCGGAGGTAAATATTATGGAAGAAATGGATATCAGGACTTTATCTGAGGGCAAATATGCAATTCAGAGGAAAAATGTGCTCAAGGACCACTTTCCCGCAGCATACCAGCGTATGCAGATGGATGGAACTCTTGAGGAGCATCTTGCATATACGCAGGAAAGCGTAAGCAATTACGTTGATATATGCGCCGAACGCTATAAGCAGACCGAAGAATACAAGCAGGCGGAAGCTGCTGATCCGATGGAAGCAATGAGATTGCTTAATATGACCGTTCTTGAAGCGGAGGAAGCTGCTTACAGATCATGGATAGCAATAGACGCATATGAAGAGGAGGACGATGAATAATGAAGATCATAGCTATCGCCAATCAGAAAGGCGGAGTAGGCAAAACCACAACAGCGGTGAATCTTGGCACTGCTCTTGAGCTTTCGGGAAAAAGGGTGCTTCTCATTGACCTTGATCCGCAGGCTAATATGTCTGCATATCTCGGATTTGAGGACGATGACAAATCGACTATGAGTGACCTCGTAATGACAACGGCGAATAACTTTACGATGGGCGCTCAGAAGCGTGAAATGCCCTCTATGGACGAATGCGTTCGATACAGTGAGATCAATAAGGTACATTTCATTCCTTCTGATATAGGTTTGGCATATGCCGATGCGTGTATGATGCAGGCGGCTCAGAGGGAAAGCGTACTGAAATTCATTCTTTCAGACAAGGCTATACAGGAATATGACTATGTTATAATCGACTGTCTCCCCTCTCTCGGAATACTGCTCATCAATGCCCTTACTGCTTCAGACGGTGTGATAATTCCTGTTCAGACACAGAAATTCGCACTTGACGGACTGGATATGCTCAGTGAGATATATAATCAGGTAAAGGAAACTATCAATCCGAAGCTTGATATAACCGGAGTTCTTGCCACAATGGCTGATAACACAAATATTAGCCGCTCGGTTGTTGAGAAGCTTACAGAACGGTACGGCAATAAGATGTTCTGCACACAGATACATAAGTCGGTCGAAGCAGCCAACAGCTCAGAACGTATGAAATCTCTTTGCCTGAACAAGACAAAGCTTGGAGAGGAATACAAGGCGCTTGCTACCGAAATAATGAGCCGAACATAAATATTCCCCACTGGGGAATAACAGGAGGCGATAAAAATGCAGACATACATCTGTAAATGCGGAAAAACCTTTGAAAAGCCAACAACCGCTGATACCACAGGATATGTGCTTCAAGATTTCTCTCCGCAGCACGAATGCTACGGCTGTCCGTATATTGTTACAGTGAGAGACTGGGTTACACAGAAAATTACCAAACAGGAATGCAGGGCTACGCCTAAAATACAATACCGCTCATTTACGGATATAGGTACTGATGATAAAGATTTTAGGTCTTGCTATCTTTATTCTCTTGACCTTGTATTTGTTAAAAGAGTCCTTAACTTTGTAAACAGCCTTGAAGGAGCGGAGAACCATAATCACACCATTCCTGATACATGGCGTGCAGCTGATTTTGAAAACAGCGGCCTGGCAAAATTCTTTATCAGCTTTCAGAAAAACAAGAAAGGAACTGCCGCACGGAGAGAAGTGATGCAGACGTTCTTCAATGCAGACGGTTTTCGTAAGAATACTTCAGAAGAAGGCGAAAAAGATATCATTTTACAGCGTATCGAAATCGCCAAAGAAAATGCACTGGGCAGATGTGAGCCAGAAAAAACGGAGGAAAAGATTATGAAATTTGATGTTACGAGTATGCTTTCAAGCATACCTGCTACAGTGAAAACACTGTCTGTACAGGAAATCCCCATTGATTTGCTTGTTCCTTACGGCAAACATCCATTTACACTTTATACGGGCGAAAGACTTGACGATATGGTGCAGTCCGTTAAAAGCAATGGCATACTTACTCCTATTATAGTGCGTGATGCGGCAGGAAAGTATGAGATTTTGGCAGGACATAACCGCACCAATGCTGCAAAGATTGCAGGGCTTACAACTGTTCCTGCTGTTGTAAAAACCAATCTCAGCGATGAAGATGCCGAAATGTATGTCATTGAGACAAACCTTATGCAGCGTGGATTTAAGGATCTGTGTACATCAGAGCAGGCGGCTGTAGTAGCACTCAGACACTCAAAAATGTTTGATGAAGATAAGCTTAAAGCTATTCATGATGAGCTTGGAGCTATGGAAGCAGGAACAGAAAAGCCAAAGGCAGACAGCAAGCTTGCTATGGTAGGTGAAGAATACGGTTTGTCGAAAAACACTATCGCTCGTCTTATCAGAGTTAATAAGCTGATCTCCGCCTGCGACAAATATAAAATCGCTATTGATACTAACAGGCTATCTGTCAGAGCAGCTTGTGAGCTATCATATATCAGATCCGTAACAGCCCTTAATGCCATATTTGAAAAGTATAAAGAGTTTGTTGTGATTGACAACATCTGGAATGATGTTGTCAAAATTGACATAAAGCTTGCGGCACAACTCAGAGATATTTTCGAAGGCTTTGACGACACACAGAAAGCTGCCGAGCTTGCTCTAAGAGCGATACAGAAAGTTGAAAAGCCCTCAAGGCCTAAATCATATAAGCTTTCGGCAGACACTTATAGCAAATATTTCAATGACAATGACACCGAGGAGCACATAAATTCGGTTATCCAAGCAGCACTGGAACAGTATTTCCGTGAGAAATAAGTTGACAGTGAAATAATGATATGATATAATGTTTAAGATATAATCAATATCTTAGCTGACAATGCTACAAGATTTCAGAGTAAGGAGAACATCTATGACTAAAACAAAATTTATTGCAGTAGCAGCTGCTGTGTTACTGACCACCATGGCAACTGCCTGCGGAGACCAAAAAGCCAATACAGATACATCTTCATCTGCTGTAACTACTTCATCAGTATCAGAGTTGGAGAACACGGAAGCAACTCCCAAAGACATTACAGCAATAGATCCGTTTGACGGGTTAAATGTTGTCTTTAATGGTGATAATGGCAGCGGAACGGTGGAAATGGAATATACCGGTAATAATGCTTTTATTCGGGATAATGTAAGATTCCATTGCGATTCTCCGAACTCGACAAAACTTTCTAACGGAGATGTAATTTCTGTTTCAGCACGCTGTACTCCAAAAGATCTGCAGGAAAACAACCTGGAATTATCTTCCACAGAAAAGGAATATACAGTAACTGAACTTGGCGGATTCGTTGAAGTACCGGATGGATATGATTTCTCAGAAATAGATGCCATTATGGAAGACGGCTTCTTAAGAGGCAAATGGGAAAATATGTGCGGCATAGGTAAGATCATCAATGACGTATCTGAATCAGATGCAATAGAATGGCAGATAAATGACCGGTCATACACCTTATATGAGAAAAAATTATATCTGAAAAATAATAACCCCGTTCCAAATTACTATTATATATTTTATAAATTGGACTTTGAGTGTGAAAAGATAGATGGTGTCTATGTAGATAACCCTGATTCAGAATATGATTATGGAGATATCGTGCATTGGAAGGGCCTTGCAGTTGTACAGCTTGCATCTTTATATGCGGATAATCATTCATTGACCGTTAAATCCAATTTTGAAAATGATATCAACTCTTTAGACAGCCAGATAATTTATTTTTGTAAAGATGAAACTGCATTAGAAGACAAAATAAACG
>USJI01000163.1 GCA_900554975.1 uncultured Ruminococcus sp.
TAAGGTGAACAAAAAAGCCTTATGCAGCTCATAAGACGGAATGGAGATTTTTATGACTGATGAAAAATGGAATAAATTCATGTCAACAGGAAAAATTCAGGATTACCTTGATTATAAAAATGATTCACAGCATATCAAAAACGGAGATTTAAATGGAAATAATAACTCTTTCGGGAATAGTACTGAGGGAATATCCTGTCGGTGAAAGTGACAAGTTCGTTCATATTTTCACAAAGGAACGCGGCGTCATAGAGTTTTCAGTAAAAGGCGGAAGAAAAATAACAAGCCGGAATTCCGGAGGCACTCAGCTTTTTGCATATTCAAAATTTTCTGTCCGTTCGGATAAAGGAAGATATTATCTGGACAGCTGTGAACCGATACGGCTTTTCTATAATATAAGAGAAGACCTTGACAGACTTGCTCTGGCTGACTACATCTCCGAAGTTCTGATGTTCGCCGCAAGTCAGATAGAACAGCGTGATGACCTTATGCGGCTCGTTCTGAACACTCTGCATTTCCTTTCCGGCGGTGAAAGGAAATGTATTTTTTTAAAGTCAGTTTTCGAGATGAGGTTCATGACAGAAATCGGAATGATGCCGGATATTGTATGCTGTCCGGTATGTATGTCCTATACTGCCGAACAGATGTGCTTTGAAATAAATACAACGAAATTATACTGCGACAAATGCAGACATCATAATTACGATGATACACACATAATGATAAATTCAGCCGTTGTCAAAGCTCTGCGTCATATTGTCTTTGCGGACTTTGACAGGCTTTTCAATTTCAGACTTTCAGAAAACAGCATGAAAAAACTCTCTGAGGTGACTGAAAAATATCTTCTTTATCACCTCGGGCGTGAATTTAAAACACTCGATTTTTATAAATCTTTAGGGAATTAAAACTATGAACAGATATTACAAAACACTGGAACTACATAAAGTTCTGAAAATGCTGTCCGATATGGCGGCAAATGAAAAAACAAAGCAGATGGCTCTTGAACTCGAGCCTTGCACCGAATACGATGAAGTTTGCAGGGAAATTGACAAAACCGCACAGGCACTTGACCTCTCTGTTCGTTTCGGTACTCCCCCGTTCTATAATATAAAAGATGTAAGCGCATCTTTAAGACGTGCGGCAACCGGTTCAAAAATATCACTTGGTGAACTGATTGAAGTAAAGCACGTCCTCAACCAGATAACTGCCCTTTCAGACTGGTACTCACATTGTGAAAGCGTTCAGACAGACCTTGACTATCTTTTCTCGTCACTGCGTCCGAACAAGTATCTGTATGAAAAGCTTGACCGTTCCATTATTTCAGAGGATGAAATTGCTGATGCGGCAAGTCCGGAACTGGCAGCAATAAGAAAAAAGATAAACCGTGCCGGAGCAAAACTGCGTGAGACGCTTGACAAGATGATACGTTCCGAAAATGTCCAGAAGGCATTACAGGAAAATATTGTTACTATGAGGGACGGCAGATATGTTCTTCCTGTAAAATCGGAACACAGAGGAAAAATACAGGGACTTATCCATTCGTCCTCTGCCTCAGGTCAGACTATATTTATTGAACCTATGGCTATTGTTGAGGCGAACAATGATATAAGAATGCTTGAAAGTCAGGAACAGGAAGAAATTGACCGCATAATCACAGAGCTTTGTGCCGAATGCGGACAGTGTGCAGAAGAAATCACCGGCGGATATCAGATTGCCGCAGAACTCAATCTCTATTTTGCAAAGGCAAATCTTGCGGCAAAAATGAAAGCATCTGTTCCGGAAATAACCTGTGACGGAACACTCCGTCTTAACAAGGCAAGACACCCTCTGCTCGACCCGAAAAAGGCTGTTCCAATTGACATAAGTCTTGGTGAAAATTATCAGGCACTTATAATCACCGGCCCTAACACAGGTGGTAAAACTGTTGCTCTGAAAACAGCCGGTCTGCTTTCTGCAATGGTTATGTGTGGTATGCTTATTCCGGTTTCGGACGGAAGCCATGTTTCCGTTTACACAAATATATTAGCTGATATCGGTGATAATCAGAGCATCGAACAGAGTCTTTCAACTTTCTCCTCCCACACAAACAAAGTCATCGAAATAATAAAAATCGCTGATGAAAATTCACTCATACTTCTCGATGAACTTGGTTCGGGTACTGACCCGGTAGAAGGTGCCGCACTTGCAATATCCGTCATTGAAAGGCTGAAATGTCAGGGTGCAAAAATGATGGTTTCAACACACTATCAGGAACTGAAGCTTTACGCTATTGAACAGCCTGACGTAGAGAATGCAAGCTGCGAATTTGATATAGAAACGCTGAAACCAACCTACCGGCTGATTACCGGTTCTCCGGGAAAGTCAAATGCCTTTGCAATTTCAGCATCTCTTGGTATGCCTGAAGATGTTATAGAATATGCAAAAAGGCTGGTAAGCGATGATAATACACGATTTGAAAAGGTTGTTGAACAGCTTGAAAAAGCAAGAACAGAGCTTGAAAAACAGAACGAACAGATACGCATTATAAAACAGCAGGAAGAAGAAACCAGAAAAAAGCTGAAACAGGAACTTGATGAACTTGAAAAAAACAAAGAGCAGCAGCTTGAACAGGCAAGACTTCAAGCGACAAGTATTATTGAAAGCGTAAAGGCTGAATCAAACAGCCTTATAGACGAACTCGAAAAAATCAAAAAGGAAAAGGATAAAAAAGACTTTTCTGAAAAATATGCAAATGCAAAGTCACGAAGCAAACAGAGATTCAATAAAATGTATGACAGTGCAAATCCTATTATTGAAAAGCGTGATGACGGGTACAGACTTCCAAGAAAGCTTAAAAAGGGTGATACCGTTCTCGTTCGTGACATCGACAAAAAAGGTACGGTGTGCAGTGAACCCGACGACAGCGGAAATGTATATATCCAGATGGGAATCATGAAAACCAAGGTTTCAGTTTTACAGCTGAAACTGCTTGATGAACAGAAGGTCACATACAAAAGCAAACCGGTTTCCACAAGAAATATTAAAAGCAAAATGGAACGCAAAGGCACTATGGAACTTGATATACGTGGAAAAAGTGCTGATGAAGGTGTCTATGAAATGGAAGCTTTTATAGACAGTGCCGTTCTTTCGGGGCTTAACATGGTCACTATTATTCATGGAAAGGGTACAGGAGTATTGAGAGCAGCTATTCAGCAGCGACTCAAATCCATGAAAAATGTCAAGAGTTTCCGTTCCGGTCTTTATGGAGAGGGCGAAAATGGCGTTACAATAGTCGAACTTAAATAATGTATGAAAAAGGACGTCTTTTGCAAGGCGTCCGCTATTTTTTATGAGATTTTCTTTCTTTCAAACAATCTGAAAAAATTCCTTACTAATGGTCCCGCAAAAAATATTTGCCAGAAAAATGCCATTGGAAAATTCTGCACGAACTTCTGAAGCCACAAAGCAACAATCTGATTGCCAGGATGCATGAACAGACATACCGCAATAAGGCTCATAACAGGACACATTATACAGACTATCATAGAAGAAATTGCCAAAGTTATGAAAACTGGTCTGTCATCTTTTCTGACTATCCTGAAAGCAAGTTTAACAGCCAGTCTTTCCGCCACAAGAAGTTCAAGAATAATTGCAACAGGCCACATAATCGGAATTTCGTAAAATGCAATTAAAAATATGCTGTTTGACATTACACCCTTGTCAAGAGCAATATTATAGCATACCATTGCATAAACCATGACGAACGCCATAATCGCCGTAAAAATAAAGTTTTGTAATTTTGTTTTTTTCATTAAAGCAAACCCCTTTGATAAAATAAGTAACAATTATGTGTTGTTCGTTATCACGGGGATTGACCGTGT
>USJI01000164.1 GCA_900554975.1 uncultured Ruminococcus sp.
ATGTGCAGTAAAAATATGGTATGTGAAAGCTGAATATATTAAATATAGATAAAAGTTTTCAGAACTGAAGGGGAGAAAAACTTTATGACAGACAGAGAACTTCAGAAGCTCAAAAGACCTGAACTTCTTGAAATTATGCTTAATTTAAAATCAGATTTGGATAAAGAAAAGGAAGAAAATTCCAAGCTTAAAGCGAAGCTTGATGAAAAGAATATTTCACTTGAAAAATCCGGAAGTATTGCTGAAGCGGCTATGGAACTCAGCGGGGTTTGTAAGGCGGCGCAGGAAGCAGCAGATATTTACCTTGACAATATAAAGAAGATGCATTCCGAACAGGAAACTTTTTATAATGATGCTATTGCAAAAGCAAAACAGGAGGCAGCAGACATTATAGCTCAGGCACAGAAAGAAGCATATGAGCTGAAAAACAAGACCGAAATAGAGTGTCGTGGGAAACGTGCCATGACCGATGACGAATGCAACAGGAAAATCAACGAAACAAATACTCAGTGTCAGAATAAAATAAATGAAATAAAGGAAAAATGTACAGCAATTTCATCTCTTGACAGCCATATCGCTTCATTCTTTAATGACAGTATCATAAAAGAAATATCATCACAGCAGGAGAAAAATCCGGTCTGATATTTCCGGAAATGAGGCGTTTGTATGTCAGAAAACTTGAATAATAACAGTACACCTTCTGCAAGCCAGATACAGGCGGAACTGAAAAGAATACGCAGCAAAAGAGAGTATGGAAAAATGCTCCGGGGAACGATATTTACTCTTGTTGCAGTTGCGGCAGCTGCGGTTTTGATATCTGTTCTGTTTCTTCCGGTTCTCAGAGTAACCGGTTCAAGTATGGAATCAACACTTTATGGTGATGATCTGGTTGTATGCAGAAAAGGTTCGGATTTTGAAACAGGCGATATAGTAGCTTTTTACTTTAATAATAAAATACTTTTGAAACGTGTTATCGGTGTATCCGGAGATGTAATAAATATTACCGAAGACGGAACGGTAAGTGTTAACGGAAAGGAACTTGATGAACCTTACCTGAAAGAGAAGGCATTAGGCGAATGTGATATAGAAATGCCTTATCAGGTACCGGAAAACAGAATATTTGTAATGGGCGATAATCGTTCCACTTCCATTGACAGTCGTTCATCTGTTGTAGGCTGTATTGCAGATGAATATATTGTAGGAAAAGTTATCTTTCGTGCATGGCCGTTTGAAAGGCTCGGCTTTATAAAGTAAGAAAGGGGGAATGAGTTATGCAAAATATCAATAATGATGTACAAGAATTTCTGAAAAAGCATAAAAATAATCAGAGGTATATATTTGTGCTTATATTGCTTTCTGTAATGGTTATTGCAATTGTTTGCTCAAGTCTTATTACCCCGGCGGTCAGCATGACCGGAAAGCTTGTATGTCAGAAAGAAGAACATACTCATACAGACGAATGTTATTCCGACACTCTTATTTGTACAGAAGATACCGAAGGTCACCATCATACAGAAGATTGTTACAAGACAACAACAGTGCTGACCTGCGGACTTGAAGAAGACGAAAATCATACGCATTCAGATGAATGTTATACTACTGAAAAAATACTGGATTGTGATATTCCGGAGTCAGACGGTCATGTGCACACAGATGAATGCTATGAAAGAACGCTGATCTGCGGCAGGGAGGAGCATGAACACACTGACGAATGTTATGAAAATCCTCCGGCTGAAACCGAAAATATAAATGAAACTGAAGTTGAAACAGAACCGACAACAGAGGAAGTCAAAGAACCTGATTCTGTAACGATTGACCCGATTGATGCTGAACAGGACGCTCTTCTGAATGCATTCAAAGCAAAAAAAATGAAGGTGAACAGTTACAATACATATTCAACTAACGGAAATGTAACTGTTATCAGCTCAACAAGTGTAAACTTCGGCGAATTTATAAAGGGAATCACACAGCAGGACGTTGCAGGTTCTTCCACAGCAACAGATGAAAAGACAGTTAAGTTTACAATTAACTATAATCTTCCGGCGAATACTCTTTTAAACGGAAGCGATAACCGTCAGATACACTGTCTGCTTCCTGACAATGTAACAATTCCTGAACTCAGAGAAGGCATTGTAAGAAAAGAAGGTCAGGAAATAGGTACATATAAAATAACCAATGACGGCTATATCATAATTGAATTTGACCAGAACTTTGTCAAGGACGGCGGAACGGTTATAAACGGTGATATTTCATTTAATGCTGTTGTTCATAAAACAGATGCAGAAAGCAAGTATGAAACCGTTACGATAGGCAAGGTTTCCGTTAATATACCTTTCCTTAGTGAAACAACAAAGCAAAATGACCTTTCAGTTGATAAATCTTATGTCGGATATGATAAGGATACAAAAAAAGTTACATACAAACTTGATATAAAAAGCTATAACGGCAGCGGTGACGGCGATATCAATGTAACAGATATGCTTTATTATACTGACAGTAGTCTTATAAACCTTGACTGGAAAACCGGAGATACCGCATCATTTACCAAAAAGTCGGCTGATGGTTCAACCTCAGAAGTTACAGCCACTGTAAGCGTTGCTGATGACGGAACAGTTTCTATTAACGGACTTCCGCCGCTTGGTGAAAATGAATCATATACTATTGAATATACAGCAACACTTACACCAGATGATAAAACACAGATAATCAAAACAAATAATAAAGCAGTTGTTTCAAACGGAACACTGACTGATGAATCAATATATTACGGACAGACAGCTGTAAGCTGCGGCATTTCCAAAAAGGGTCAGTATAATGACAAGACTGACCGTGTTGAATGGACTATAAGTGTTACGAATCCGTTTGAAACGGTTCTTGACGGTTATACAGTTTCCGACCTTATGCTGGGGCAGGCTGTAAGCGGTCTTGTTATAAAGGATTCCAACGGACAGGTAATAGAAACGCTTACTTCTGATAATCCTTCCGGAACAATAGGAAAGATTGACTTTGATACAAAGACATTTTCATTTAACAGCGGTGTGAACGGAAAGGCTTATACACTTTATTATGAAACAACACTTCCTGACCGTTCAAGTATATCAAACAGCACCATAAGCAACAAGGCTATATTGAAAAGTGATGACAAAGAGCTGAATACGCCGAGTGCAGATGCATATATCGGTGCTGACAGACGTAGTGTTGATAAATACTGCCGAAAAGCAGCGTACGATGAAAACAGCAATCTTAAGCTTGACTGGTATGTTGCTCTTGATTTTCAGACAGGTGATTTTAAGGGTCAGACGTATAAGGATACTATGACATCAACAACTGATGAAAACTATCATTATATGACAAGTGACCTGATATCCTCTCTGAAACTTATAGGTTACAAGCCGGATAATTCTGAAGTTCAGCTGGAAAGCGGAACAGATTATACTATTAAATGGTATGATTCAGACGGAAACGCAATAGACAGCGTAACTTCGGAAAGCAAGATTTATTCATTTGAAGTTGTATTTGCAGATAATGATAAAATAGGTGAATTAAGCGATATTGATATTTATTATACCTGCCTTGGTGATACAAGCGGTATGGCTGAAGGCTCATCAAGAGTTTTCACTAATCAGTCCCAGTTTATGGAAATTACCAAAACAGCAAGTTATGTGGAAACCAAAAAGAAACCTTTTGAAAAGTATGACAGTCTGAAAACCGGTGTATCTGAAACGGAGCACAGCAGTAATGAACTTGAAGTTAATTCAGACGGGAAATATGTTCTTAAATGGTATATTGATGCAAATGAGAACGGTCACTATAAACCGACTCAGGATATAACATTTACAGATATTCTTCCTGCCG